>JAEOSP010000134.1 GCA_016840305.1 Candidatus Hodarchaeota archaeon | reverse complement strand
CTATCGATTCTCACATTAGATGAATCAATCATACAAAATGTAAATGTAGACAACAAAAGTGTATTCAATACGCCGGTAGTATCAGGATCAAGCTATACCATATTAGATAATACAACCAGCACCACATTTGGTGTCATTGCAATCCATGATCCCGATTTGTCAGTCACGGGTACTTCCGGTATGAACAGCGGAGATCGGATAATCATGATCGTAAATCTTAGTGCTATCATCCCTGGTCAAGGAGGATTGCTGCCAAGACAATCTATATCAGGTACATTGACACCGGAAATAGGGATAAAAGCGCAATACGATACGACCGCACCTGCAGTGTTCTCAAAGAGAATTGTAAATCTCTCGTAAAAGAGATTGTGAAATCTCCCCTTTGCTAGGTAAATAGGTTTTTTAACCTGCTTACATCCTCATGGGCTGCTTAATGGATCATGAGGGTTTCTTTTTTTATTTATTTTCCAGTTCTTTAATAATTGCAATCTCAGCTTTTCTGCCATTATAAGTAGTTGGTTTGACACTTACTTCTACTAGTATTTTGCCGTTATCTTTTGTCGAAAAAACAGTCCCATAGGTATAACTATAGCTTCCTTTTAATCTATCTAAATAATATTTCTCAAGATCTGAAAGTCCTTCGGGGGCAATAAAATCAAACAAACTTTTATTAATAATCTCATCAGTTTCAAAACCAATCAACTCTGCAAAAGAATCGTTAATCTGCTTCAGAATACCTCTTTGAATAATTGCGGCACATTGAGCAGTTTTATCAAGAACATCATGCTGTTCTATTGTTTCAATAACTGAGCTACCAACATCAGAAGCTGACTCATTGTAGATTCCTTTAGCTGGGGAAGAAGTAACACGCTCATTAAACATTTTCTCTTGTTCTACTACCTCCACCCGTCTCCTCTCAATTTCGTCTTCTAATAATTCAAGTTTCTCTCTCCATTTACAAAACTCACTCCTACTATCGGCAAGATTCCTTCTATCATCAATTATCTGAGATTCAAGATCATCCAACAAACTCTTACGTTCATCTAACTCAAAAAACATTCTCTCAAATTCTTTCTTTTTTCCGCTTCCTTCAATACAATCAAACAAAAAATGTGTTGCATTGTTAAACAAAATTGCAGTTTTTTTCACCATGGAATCATATGTTTTATCCTGTTTATGATGTTTCGTTTTCTTATAGGACAAGCGAGTTTCTAGCATAGATAAATTTTTTCCTAACTTTTTATTTTCTTTTTCTAGCTCTGTATTTATCTTTTCCAATTTTTTAATCGTTTTTTTAGCATCGTTGTAATCCTTCAATGGCTCCTTATGTTTCTCCTTTGACTTTTTCGTTTCAACTTTTACTTTTTTCCTGTAAATATCTTTTTTCAAATTTTTTTGCTTTTTTGCTTTTTTTGAAGGGATTTTTGTTTCCATATCACCGTGGAAATCTTTTGATCGAGTGTGGCCTCCTTTTCTAAGTACCAATTGCTTATTTCCAAACTTACATAATGCTCTACCACTACCCTTGCCTTTCTTAGCAGGGTACCCTTCATCTGCCTTATTAGCTACTTGTTTTTTAACGCGTTCACTCAAAAACCCATTAACGTTATCCTTTTGAGGAACCAATTTACCTATAAAACCAATACTTTCAAACAAACCTACAGCATTATCAGTAGGAAACCCACTCCATGATACCATAATCTCTCGCCCATGCTTTGTTAATATAGGGAGTTCGACATCATTTAGAGGTTTATGCTGTCGTGCGTAATCAAAAATTTCTTCCCATTGATCAGAATAACGTTCTGGTATCAAAAAATCAAAAAGTCGTCTGTTTAATACCTCTCTTTTACTAATACCCAATGTCCGTTCACATTCCTTGTTAAATCGAAGGATTTTTCCATTCTGATCGACATCCAGCACCAAGACATTTTCACGGCTGCGTGAATTTTTATTTTCCCTTACATTTAGCCCTTCAGTAGGTACAACCATTTTCCCTCTTAGCAAAATAATCATATGCTGAAATCTTTGAATT
>JAEOSP010000133.1 GCA_016840305.1 Candidatus Hodarchaeota archaeon | reverse complement strand
GTAGGGTTACATCCGACACGATGGAGACTAGCCTTGGTAACGAGCTAGTTGATGACCTCATGCGAATATAATTGACTATATTTTTAGCAATTATAATAACCTTAAACTTAATGCTTAATTATACATCCAAAGAAATATAATAACCTTAACCTTATTATATAATAACCTTAAACTCATGTTGAATGGTTCATTTCTTTAAACATCCAAAGAAATATCAAACTTAAAGGTATGAACCGAACGCTATTGATTACATAAATGAAGAGGGCAAATTAGTGCTACAACAATTTATTGATGAGGAAATAATGAAAAATTTAGCTAAACAGCTGAATTTAGCGATTGAGGGTCTCGAGAGTCCTACGAAAGACCGAATTCGCGATTTTATTTTGTCTACAAGTGGAAAGCAATTACGGCCAGCGCTTATAGCAGTAACAACAAAGCTTCTAACGCAGGAATCGGACATACAAGAAGAAGCAATGAATCGATCGTACAATTTTGCTGTATCTATTGAACTTCTTCATAATATGACTTTAATTCATGATGACTTAATAGATGGTGCCCCTCTCCGTCGTGGTAAGGACGCGTTTCATAAAATCCATGGAGCGGATCGTGCTTTACATGATGGAGATGTTCTCCATGCTTATGCTCTAACATTACTCAAAGATGATCCTCCTGGATTAAAATTAGTAATCGATTATGCTTATCAAGTTGGATTAGGGAATGCTATTGAACTAGAGGACAGATTAGATCAAAACTTCACCTTTGATATGGATCACATCATTAAAATTATGGAGTATAAAACTGCAGTTGTCTTCGCAGGATGTGTTCGATTAGGATGTTTGGCAGCAAATCGTGTTGACCTATTTACTGAAAAACTGAATCGATCGATCATTGCTGCAGGGGTTGCTTTTCAAATTCAAGATGATTATTTGGATATATTAGGAAATCCTGAAGATTTTGGAAAAATGCAATTTTGGGATATACAGGAATCAAAACGGAATTTATTCCTTTATTTTGCACTAAAAACAGACTTTGCTCCAAGGATAAAAGAAATTTATAATAAAAAGATTGGAGAAAAGAGTCAAGATGACATCAAAACCATATTGAAAGCATTTAGGACAATTCAGGATCAGGTGAAAGAAATCCGTGACAAATATGCCGGGCTTGCTATTGAAGGTTTGATGGAGTTGCAAGCTGAAGTGAATGATGAGGATTATGTAGCAGAAGAATTAATTGATTTTCTTCTAATATTATCCAAGTATCTAATCGAACGCAAGAAATAAGATAATTTTGAAATAATCTGCATAATTGGATTGGCTCATATGAGCAAACAAAAGGATATTCACAAATATACGATTGAATTCACAGAGAACTTCTGGCTGAACTTATTAGAAGTAGCAGGCCATGGTAACGTCAAACAGTTTATTATACAAGCACTAAAGATCGCTCTTGAAGCTCATACAATAAAATCTCTCATTCTTTGTGGAGGACGGGGAAGTAGCTTTCGTCCTTTATCAGTAGTCACTCCAGCAGTAATGCTTCCAATAGGTTATAAACCAATACTTGAATATTCGATTGATTTATTGAGGAAGCATGCCTTAACGGAAGTATTCCTTTCGATTGGATATCGAAAAGAGCATATTCAACAAATTTTTACCGAAAAAACGATTCCAGGAATTAGTATAAGTTTTATCGCTGAAGAGGATCCATTGGATACCGCTGGAGCTGTGTTAAATGCCCAAAAACAATTTAAATCAACATTTCTTGTCATGAATGGGGATTTGATAACAAATATCGATATTAGTTTGATGTTAGAGTTTCATCGTCAGATTGTAAAGAAGGGTGGATTAGCTACAATGTTAATTCTTGAACAAACTAACAGTCAAGTAGAATTCAATGAAGAAGATAAAAAAATTTCCCGATTTGTTAGTGGAGGAAAAAAAGGTTTGAGTTATGTAAATGCTGGAATTTATTTTTTCGAACCTGAAATATTTTCTTTCATAGAAAAACGAGTAAGTTCGCTTGAAAAAGACATTTTTCCTGTTTTAAGCAAAGAAGGATTACTTTTCGGCTATTTACCAAAAAACCCTGTATATTGGAATCATATTAACTCAGTAGAAAAATATCAAAAAGGATGGGCTGATTTCCTTGCTGGAAAACTCGATTTTTAGGAGTTTTAGTTGAATCCCGGACGAATTTCAGAGAGAACCCTCAATGAAAATATACAAGGCATTTTCAATAGTATTTCGTATAATTGCGTTTCTAGTCTTGTTTTATCTACCTATATATGTTCTATTCACTTCATTAACCATCTTTTCTACCTCAAATTTAATCGTAATTATTCTGAATTTACTTCTTCTCTTTATGGAGATAATAGGTTTTCTTTTCGCTTTTTACTTATTTTATAGTATTTCTGGTTCATTATTCTTCCGCACTAAGTCCCACGTGAAAACGAAATCCTTGAAAAAACCGTTTTTTAGTATCATAATTCCTTCACATGGAACTCCTTTTTCTATACTTAGAAAAACTATTGAAGGAGCTTTGAAACTTGATTATGATAATTATGAGGTTATTGTAAGCGATAATGGGAAAAATCCATCAGTTACTGAGAATTTACGAACTTATTGCGAGAAAAAACAAATAAAATTTCATCATAAAAAGGATGAAAGGGGATTCAAGGCTGGAAATATCAATGTTGTTATGAAATTCGCACAAGGCGAATTCATTGTCATTTTAGACTCTGATCATATTCCAAAACCTAATTTATTGGAGATATTTAATCCAATAGTGGAAGATTCAGCCATAGGCTTCATTCAAGCAAAAGTGGGTTATCGAAATGTACGTAAATTTTACCAAGCTGCGAATTCAATTCTTTATTCCCAATTCTATGAAGTTATTGAAACAGCGAAGGACCATCGCGGTGTAGTATTATTCAATGGGACAACAGGGTGCTTCCGTAAGTCAGTTCTTAATGAGATAGGAGGTTTTTCTGAAGAAACACTTATTGAAGATATTGATACGTCTATGCTAATTCTCGCAAGAGGTTATCAAGGTAAATTTGTTAATCATATTGGATCTCAGGGTTTGGTACCAGAGACATCGAAAGCCCAAATCTCTCAATTATGGCGATGGACACACGGTGCATGTAATATATTGCGTATTCGATTCTTAACTCTTATTAGATCCTCCCAAATTAGCTGGAGTAAGAGATTAGAATTGTTATTGAACGCTATGGCTTTCTTTTCTGGCACAAGCATAGTTTTTCTATTCACATTGCTTACACTTATGATCACAGCTCAAATCCCAATTTTAAGAATCTCATATTTCGGAATAAATTCTACCTTCATTATGCCTACTTTGGTTAGTATATCGTTTTCATTAACTACAATTTTTGCGGTTATTTGGGAAGAGAGGGAAACAAATATCCCAAAAAGGTTGGTCCAGCTTATAGCATTCTATCTTTTTTCGTTGGGTTCATTCTTATTTCTTATTTCTGCTTTGTTTGACGGATTACTACTTCGTAATACTCCAAAAAGTAAATCTAGCGTTTGGGATCGTGACTTTCAGATTATTAGAAATTCTATACTAGCAATAGGAGTCATAGTTGTGTTGATTTATTTTCTAATCCAGACTATACCAAATCAATTTTCACTGTTCTTAATAGTTGGTATAGGATCCTGGATCTTTACTCCCTTAATGCTGTTATGGGAAGAAGTGTTTCCGCCCCTTATTGAATAGTTAAGCTTATTTTTTATGTTAACCAGATGTAAGAAACTTATAACGGCTTGCACCAATAAAATGAGCAATTCTTAATGCTTCAGGTATTGTTCCAATTGCTGTACATTTTTTGGTGAGTAATTTAGCATTCTCTATAGTGATTCCTGCGATTTGGAGAAAAATTTGAGGACTATCTTGAATTTTATGTGGAGATCCAGCCATTTGAATTTGATTCCAACGATTTTTGTGATCCTCAAAGGCTTTGATTAAGGCAGAATGGATCTTCTCATATTCTGGATATTTGCGCAGAATGACAATAACAGGTATCTCTGTATCTTGCCATAATTGGTGAATATCTATAACTCCAAATCCAGCAATGGTAATTCCTTGAAGAAAAATTGCTTGTATTTGCGATTTATGTGAGGATGAGCAAATCATCTTGGTAAGACAACTCGTTGCAGAGCTATCGTCTTTTAGTAGTTCACTCTGAATGATACCATCAACATAGGAAGCTCCCTTCATTATAACGCCAAAAATAGGAACAGAAATATCTTCTTTAGCAAAACGGTCAAATCCTCCGTCATCTATACCTATTATCGGAGTTTTAGACTTTACTCCTCGCCAACGACGAATTGAATTAGACAATTTCGATTTTACATTCCTGTGGAAAGGCGGGATAAGAACTTGATCAGTACGATTCACGCGACTGAACTAAAAGCGGATTTCCTCTAAGACTCCATAGTTCATCTTTTAACATGTCACGAATGGCAAATCGTATAGCTTCGCTTCGATTTGGATATCTGCCATTTCTTACAAGCTCATCAAGTCCACTAACTTGATCATTGGGGAGATGCACGGTTATTAATTTCATCATAACAAATTCAACTCTATCAGTGATATAATTACAAATGTATTATGATTCTTTAAAATAGGCATAATTCTGGGGTATTATCCCTGTATTCTCCGCTTAGTACGCTCTCCCACGAAGGTAGTTCGAGAATAGTACGGATTCCCGAATGCTTATATTGAGGGTGAATCTGCCTTTGATATACTAGTATTCGGTTAAAATTCAATAGGATATAGAATCGTTTTCAGGTTTTTAAATAAAAATCAACTAATCATCTAGTGATGGAGAATTTATCTTTCAAAGTAGTAATTGGTTACAAGGTTCCAGTTTAGATAACAAAAAATTAGTAATTTTATGAATGCTTACAGATGAAAGTGATATTTAATGACTTTGGCTTCTAACATCCAAAAAGATAATGATGATGGTAAGATACCAAACCTTACCC
>JAEOSP010000132.1 GCA_016840305.1 Candidatus Hodarchaeota archaeon | reverse complement strand
CACCTACAGCAACAGCATTCTCATTTAGAATAGTTATATCTCCTCCCTCTATTGTTAAAGGATAATATTCTTCTTCTGAATTGCCATATATACATTGTACATCTTCAAATTTATTGCTGTTACATATTGCGTATCTCATTAGAATAGATTCTCTTTTTCGAATATCATAGTTCATCTGACATGAAATGAACTTATCCCGGAAGATTGCTCCAGGGTCCCGGGTGAAATATGCGTTAGGGATCGGCGGCATAACTTCCTCAGAGAAGTCACTTAAATCAATATTTCGATTAACATTCTTTAAGGTCTGTCTATTTAACCCTTCAAATAGAATATTCACAAGTGTTTTGGAATCAAGCTCTTGCCAAAATTTTGAATGGGTTAGGCCTAGTACGTTGTGGAGATTTCTTATTTCATCGATGAGTTTTATCCTACATTCATCATCTTTTACAACGTCCAGAAGTAAATCTTCCAAATAGAGTACCCTAACACCTTCTTTCTTGAGATGATCACTAAACGTATCATGTTCTTCCTGCATTATATTGACATCTGGAATGTCGTCATAGAGATATTTATCTTTATTATCTGGCTTCATTTTACCTACTTCTTCTCCAGGTCTATGTAAAAGGACTCTCTTTAATTTTCCATATTCAGATGTTATACATAATTTCATTTTACCCATATTATTACCTCCAAGGTAATTTGTAATTACATCTACTTACCTCTCCTTTCAAGTACCCCTGTAAGACAATGAGGACCCCCATACCCTTTTGTTATATTATCAAGTTCAGTCGGAATTATCTTAACACTAGGGTTTTCCATCTCTTTAAAGAAGTTTCTAATCTTATCAGAGTCTGGACATATGACTTTCCGTTCCTCAATTGTTAAAAAGTTCGAAGCAAAGAATGATTGTTCATTTATTTTAGCGTCTATAAGGATTTCAATGACGTCATACTTTTTTTCGTGACGTATATATTCGTATAAATTTTTTCGTTTATTTTTCTTGTCCCGGATATATTCCCCCGTTCTGTCCCTTTTAAAGACTTCAATTTCTGCATCTTCTGCCAACTCCTTATTCGTCACAAAAAGGCCTTCACCTGGTGTATTACACCACGTATCAAGATGCATAATTTCCATTTCAGGTGTTTTCATAGCCACCCCTGTTTTTCTCAATGATTTATATAATTCTCTGAGTCTTTTTAATGGAGAATGAACAAGGACTACTTCATCGAAGTTCACTGCTTTTACATCTAAAAGTTGTAAGGCTGCATTTATTGTAGTACGATCACTATTTGTACCTATCAAAGCAATATCGTTCATAGGAATAAACTCTCCTCCTTCAAGGGTGGCCTCTGTAATTCTACAAAAAAGAGAACCGACAGTTTTTGCTATGAATGTTATTTTTTTATCAGAAGCCATATCCGAGATTTGGTTCAATTCTATACGGATATCATCTGGTGAAAAATCATCAATACCGGATCGCACTGTATGAATAACTTCATATCCTTCGTTTTCTAATCCTAATTTTGTTATTTCTGGTTCAAGACGCCTGGCGGGTTTTGCCATTCTAGATAATATTATTCCCTTATCACCAACAAATTGTTGATCACGTTGAAACATCATATTAGCCATTGGGACTTGAACAGTGATAAATGACTCTATTTCTCGAATCCCCCAACCAAGTATTTTTCTTTTTATCTGTGGATTTAATAGAATTAAACGAAACTTCATATGAGCGTCTAAGTCAAGTATGTCTTCGCATATAATGTGCTGCTCTCTTTTTGATATATCTTGAAAATTAATACTTTCTAATACAAGCTTGTCTAACTTATCAATATTTTTCTTTGTTACTGCTTGCTCTAATTCTATAATACCAATATTGTTATCTTTCAATATCTTAACAAAGTTATCATGTTCTTCTTGAGCTTTAAAATAATTAAAGCCTGTATCAAAAAGGTTTGGATACGGATCTAGTGTTCCAAAAAAAGTTTCCATTCCTGGTCGATGAACTATTACTTTTGTTAGCTTATCCCATTCGGCTTTAATTATTGCTTTTGGCATGGTTTCTTCCTCACATTTT
>JAEOSP010000131.1 GCA_016840305.1 Candidatus Hodarchaeota archaeon | reverse complement strand
TGCAAAAGCAGAAGCTCATGTGGTCGCATACCTAACTCAAGATGAAAACATGATACAAGCATTTAAATCTAATGTTGATGTACATTCATTTAATGCAAGTAAAATATTCAATGTCCCAATAGAAGAAGTAATAGCTCAAGCTCATTCAGGATTAGAACAACGTAAGACTATGCGTTACATGGGAAAGAAAGTTGTCCATGCAAGTAATTACAACATGGGGCCAGGAACATTCTCTGATCAGCTTGCAATTGAGGAAGTGTTCATGTCTCAGAGTGCATGTAAAAAATTATTACTCAACTACCAAGATCGCTTTCCCGGATTAAAACGTTGGCATAGATCTATTGAAGAAGAAGTAAGAACAACAAGAGTTCTATATAATCTCTTCAACCGACCGAGAAGATTTCTTGGAATAATGAATGCTGCTCTATATCGTAATGCATATTCATATAAACCTCAATCAACAGTGGCAGAGCTTCTCAATAAAGGAAGTATCAAAATTGCTAATGATCCACGATTAGGGCAGAAAGGATATGATATTGATCTTCTCACTACTGTGCATGATTCTGATGTGTTTCAATTTCCAATAGAGCAAGCTAAAAATTTACTTAATATTCTCCTCATTATGGAAGATCATATGAGACATACATTTACATATCTTGGTAAGAGTTTCACTATTGGGCTTGATGCTATGATAGGATTTAGATGGAAAGGAAAGACGGCGGAAATTAGTAAGTTCACACAAACTGAAGTTGATAACGCCCTTGGAATTATCGGCGTATAAAGGAATTTAATTCTTATGTCCCGACAACTCACTGATTGGCTTACTTATTATATGGCCTATACAGAAGAAACAGAATCACCAACAGCATATCATTTATGGTCAGGATTACTTGCTATCTCATCAGTGCTTCAGCGTAAATGTTTCTGTAATTGGGGAGCGTTACGTGGTTACATATATCCGAATTTATACACTTGTCTTGTCGGTCCACCTGGAGGACGTAAAGGAACTGCGATGAAAATTGCCAAGAGTATGGTACAGGCAACTAAAGTTCCTCTTGGTGCAGATTCACTTGGATCAACACAAGCATTATATAAAGAACTTATGGATGCAGAAGCAGAGTGGACAAACTCAAAAGGAGCAGTAAGAAAACATAAAAGTATTTCAATATGGGCAGAGGAATTCCAAGTTTTTCTTGCTGATAATGATCCAATGCTCCTCGCATCTTTAACAGACTTATTTGATTGTGCTGATAGCTGGAGATATTCTACTCTTAAACGTGGCTCAGAAGATGTGTCAAATTGTTTCTTGAATATCATTGGAGCAATTACACCATCATTACTACAATCAAAACTTTCCCAGGATGCAGTGGGTGGCGGATTGTTATCTCGAATTATTTTTGTTGTAGGTTATGGGCCAATAAAAAAGATAGCCATACCTCTCTTAACCAAGGAAGAAGAAAGACTTAAGAAATGTTTAACAGAAGATTTACAACGTATAGCTCTTTTGAAAGGAGCTTTTGAATTACGTACAGAATTCTTGAAAACATATGCTCGCTGGTATGAGAATACTACTTCAGATGATGGTGTCTCATCAGAGAAATTTCTCGGATATAATTCAAGAAGAGCATTGCATTTAAATAAACTATGTATGTTAATCTGTGCAAGTGAATCAGATAAAATGATTCTTTTACCAAAACATTTTGAAAAAGCTTTAGCGATATTAGAATATACCGAAGCAGAAATGCCTCAAGCTTTTCAAGGTTTTGGTATTGGCGATCATGCAACTAAGCTTGCAAAAGTATTATCTTGGGTAGAACAACAAAGGACATTTTGTCATTCTGATTTAGTTCAACAATTCCGATTTGTTTCTCTTCCACATGAATTAGATATATTCATGAATGTAGCCGAACAATCAGGTTTAGTTAAAATTGATTCTACACCAACGAAAACAATATATACTGTTCTAACAAAAAAGTTAAAAAGCAAAGGAACAGAATTTTTAGATGCTACAATTTTTAGTATGATGAAGAAGAATATTATTAAACGTAAAAAAGCAGAAGGGAAATGATTATGCATTTTGAAGATTTATTAGCATTTCCAATGAAATATATTGTAATAATTATTCATATGAAAGAAGGAAAAAATATTTATCTTATAACCCCAGTTTTAAAACTTAACATAAAGGAGAATTAAACATGGAAGAATGGAAAGTATTAGTAAAAAGTCCAGAAGAGATACAGAAAATATTAAATCAATGGAAACATAAATATATTATTCATATACATAGTACAGAATATAATGGTGTTGGTGATTCTGCAAATAAATTATTAGTTATATTAACAAGAATTTTAAAGGAGAATTAAACATGACTGAAGAATTACATTTATTTTTTGACACAGAAACAAGTGGTTTCATTTCCAAGAAGAAAGCTTTTGATGATCCAGATCAAAACTGGTGTTGTCAAATTGGTGCTATACTTTCAAACAAAGATGAGATTTTTGCTGAACTTGATTTTCTTATCCAATCAAATGGTAGAAAGATTCCAAGTTTTCTAACACAAAATGTTCATGGTATATCAACTGAGATGTGCGATAAAGATGGTATAAGTGAAATTGAAGCTCTTGGAAAATTCACTGATTTGCTTAAAGATAATCCGATTAAAATATGTCATAATTATCGCTTTGACTCAGAGTTCATATCTCAAATGTTTCAGAGAAATATGGAAGAATTATCTGATGAGGTAAGATCTAAATACTTTATTGACTATGAAACATTTTGTACTATGGAAAATAAGAATATTGTAAAAGAATGTGGACTTAAAAACAAGAGAGGCGCACCTAAATGGCCAAAGTTGGAAGAACTTTATGTTCATCTATTCGAGAAGGATTTTCCAAATGCTCATAATGCTCTCGCAGATGCTCATGCTACAAGAGATTGTTTTTATGAACTTAAAAAGAGGGAGATTATATAATGGTAGCATATTACAAAGAAGGAGTTTGTGGTCAAAGTAATCGTCATCCACAACTCATGAAAGCACATGGAAGAATTGTTGAACTATATGAGAAATATAATGAAATATTATTTGTCACTTGCATATCTGAAGGGAATCACAAAGCTGGATCATTTCATTATATAAATTGCGCAGAAGATTTTAAATATGGTAAAGCTAGTGAAAAAGAAATCAGAGAAACTGCTGGACCCGGATTTGATTTTGCATTCCATACAAGTCATATCCACATGGAGTATGATCCAAAATAATAAAAAGGAGAGATAAGAATTCTAACTTCCTATCTCTCCAATTTCCTATTGCTCTAATTCAAGATAATCAATGAAATAATACGCCCCAGTTCCAGTCACTTCTGCTCTAATACCAACATCACAATATATAGGATAACTCACTGCATTACCACCAAAATTATCAGTAGCTGTAACAGTAAATTCTCTAAATGTTGTTCCAGAACCAGAGGTTGAATTATGATTTGTTACAACTAAACTCGCATCATTTGCTCCATCAGTACCAAGAATAACAGAAGTAATAACAGACTTACCATTAAAAATAATAGCATCTGCTGTTTTCTTTCCTGAACAAATTGCAGGAGCTTTACCTAATAACTTAACACTTTGATTGTCTTTTCTCTGTCTTGTAATTGCCATAAGTATATCCTTTATTTAATTAATATTTTAACCAATAATTTTTCTAAATCCTGAACCTATTATTCTCAAAAGATTTCCACCTACCACAGGACTTGCAAAACTATCAAGTAAACCATGTGAAAGTATCCGTACAAACCTAGTGTTATCTGATACACCAGGATCTGCAACAGTCCCAGCAAAAAGACCATTAGAGAGAATAAAATAAAAATCCTCAGTATTCATTTCTTAATCCTTAATATCTTTTTAAATGTAGGCATCTCATACCATTTATGTTTTACCTCATTTGGTTTATGTTCCTCAATATATTTTTTATTATCTTGTTCTATATGAGCAAGGATTAATTTATTAAGTTTTTCCGTAAAGATTGAATTTTCCATCTCTTGTTTAGTCTGTACCCAAAGATCTATTAAACCAAAAATATGATGAACAGCATTTGATCCTGAATTAGTATTATTACATTTACCACAATTA
>JAEOSP010000130.1 GCA_016840305.1 Candidatus Hodarchaeota archaeon | reverse complement strand
ATATTTTCCCAATAATATAATCATCTCATTATTCATTCCCGATACTTATGAAGTATAAAAAGTATCTCTTAACTTTATGTCTGATTTAGTTCCGATTTAGCTGACAACATACAAAAAAGGGGGGAAGCTCTTAGAAAGCAAAACAATAAATCTGTATTAAACAATAGTATCAAAAAAGTAGTTTTAGAGGTACCATTAAAAAGAAATTAATTATGAAACGCAGGAACTTTATTAAATCATCAACTATGGGAACTGCATCTTTAATTGTTCCTAAGGGAATCTCTGAGAACCTTGGTAGTATTAAGGAAACGAAAACCAATGGGGAGCAATTCTATTATTCAGAAAAATACAATCAGAAGGCCGGAGATATCAAAATAAATATTTTACCGATATATTCAGGAAGAATACATGATGGTGCCTATGGGGGACCTTGCAGGACGCAGTCTTTGGAGGAGATGACACCTGAATATGAAACAAAACAGTTTAACCAAAGAAGTGAGAGCTATTTCAATAGGGTTAAGGATAATCTTTCGGACTATGCAAATATTTTGGACCCGTTGCCGATAGTACTTTGGCGAATAGATAAGGAATATAGGAAAGGTGATATCATTGCTCCAGAAATATGGGAAAAAATCAATAGTCAAATATCAAATATAGACCTTTTTCTAACATCCTATCGTACACCGGGACTTGATGTTTATAAGAAACCGACTGCACTCGTTGGAAGTGGTTCACCAGGTCTTGATTGGATTTCAGCTCTCAGAAATAAAGGGATTGAAGCATATGATCCTTTTAACTGGGATCAGATGAGGGAACTCATCAAATACCTTCAGGTCAGAAAAGCGGTTCAATCAACAAGGATACTCCAGGTCACTGACAGACCGGAATTTACTGCTGTATGTGAACTTGCTGATGATCCTGTAAAGAGTCTTAAAGATACATATGGTGTGGATTATTATAATTGTTCATATCAGGAATTTTTCAGTGAAATGGATGATATTTCAAAGAATAAAGATAAACAAAAGGAAGCCAGAGATATTCAGAACAAATTGATTTCCAATGCAAAAAACATATTTATTAATAAAGAATACATACTCAACGATGTCAAGTTTTACCTGACAGCAAAAAGTATGATGAATAGACATAACTGTAATGCTTTTGCAATCCGATGTTTTGAATTGTGCGGTTCCCATATACCTGCTGATAGAAGAATAGGAACCTGCTTGAACAATATACTTTTAAGAGATGAGGGTTATTCTTCATGCTGCGAAGGAGATATAAATGCTTTGTTCACGGCTATGATACTTATGTACCTGACCAAAAAATCGCCCTATATGGGAAATGTGCAGTATCGGGCTGCACAAAATAATATATCCTTAAACCATGATGCTGCATGCTTAAGAATGAAAGGCTATAATGTACCTGAATTATCCTATGAACTGCGAAACTTTACCCATGAATCTACCGGAGGTTTTGGAACAACAATACGTTACGACTTTTCACAGGACAATGGGCAGGAAGTAACAATATGCCGTTCAAACTATATCAGAAAAAAAATGCTTCTTACAAAGGGAAAAATCATTGGCGGCAAAGGTTTTAGTGATTACGGCTGTACACTGGGTTTTGATGTTGAAATACCTGACATAGAGGGATTATATCATAAATGTGCGGATATAGGGAACCATTTAGTAATTGTTTATGGTGATTACACCCAAGATATGAAGAAACTTGCTAAAATAATGAATTATGAAATTGTTGAACATGAACTTTTCTCATAAATAGTCATTTAAGTATAAAGCAGGTGATCTATTTCTTATGCAAGGGTAAGGATAACGATATTTTTCCTGACGTATGCCTGATATGTGGGTACGATATCTGCATAACAGGCAAAAGTGATAGTTAGGTATCACTTTCTATATATGCCTAGAGGTGGTATATATATTGCTGACATGTGGCAGGATTCAAAATATCACCGGATTTTGCACTTACATACCCATATCCTCTTTTTAGGTTTTTACATTGAATTCTTATACTTTAATAAACAAGAAAAGTAAAACTAAAAATGGTAGTTAAAAATAATTAAGATAAATAATGGAAAAACTTGCACCATTAGTAATAATTTGCTTATTAGTTACTAGTACGCAGATAGAGAGTGATATAATAACTAAATTCTTTCCTAAAAAAGAATTAAGAATTGAAAATATCCCTATTCTTATTAGATACCTTGGTTCTTTTTCTAAGAATAATGAAGAATGGATGAAAATAAATGAGCAAATCAGCCAATATGCTTCCTCCGATAGTAATACAATAATAATTAAGACTTCCGATTTATGCGAAAAAGGAGATAAGGTGCACTTTAATTCTGAAGGACAAAGAATTTTGGGCAACGGTTCTCAAAAGGATTTATCAGT
>JAEOSP010000129.1 GCA_016840305.1 Candidatus Hodarchaeota archaeon | reverse complement strand
GATGAGTTGTTAGCTATTAGCCATTAGTTGTTAGGTATAAAATCCTAAGAACTAAGAGCTAAAGCCTAAAAACTAAGATCTAGGAACTAAAAAATACAGAATAAATTGAAATATTAGTAGTTAGTGATGAGTTGTTAGCTATTAGCCATTAGTTGTTAGGTATAAAATCCTAAGAACTAAGAGCTAAAGCCTAAAAACTAAGATCTAGGAACTAAAAAATACAGAATAAATTGAAATATTAGTAGTTATTGATGAGTTGTTAGCTATTAGCCATTAGTTGTTAGGTATAAAACCCTAAGAACTAAGAGCTAAAGCCTAAAAACTAAGATCTAGGAACTAAAAAACACTGAATAAATTGAAATCAGAACTATCCCAAGAGCTACTGGCTCTATTTCTCCCAGAAGGTATATTGAATTATTTCGAAATAGTATCCTACGAAACCAAATCAAGTGGCAAAAAGATCTATAAGAAACAGCTGGAGTTATCATTAGACGAAAAAGATATTATCCCCTCAGAATACAAAAATTACCCTTATAAGTCTTGCGGTTTTATGGAATCACGAAGTATAACTGATTATCCTATCCGGAATATGCTAGTGAATCTGAAAGTGCGGCGAAGACGCTGGGAAGTCACCATTGATGGTAAAAAGAAAAAGGTAAGTCGGAATTGGGAAACCATAGCACAGGGTACACGGATGAGCGAAGAGTACGCTGCTTTTTTAAAAGGAATTAGTCGATTGTAATGCGATAAGCTGCCAGAGCCTTGAAGTTTATCTAGGAGTGAACGGGCGTAATTTTCAGCGCCAGTACAAGAACAAACTCAGTGGTTATAACGAATGGAATCAGAAGGAGCACGCCGAATCTTATGTCGTGTATCCCAAAAACATTGGCTATAGCCTATCAATAGATGAAACAGCACTCTCAAACGGAGAATTGTATACTATTCTTACAAATAAAGCGAAGAAAGGAAAAAAGGGCTCTATAGTGGGTATATTTGAAGGGACACAGGCAGGAGATATTATCAAACTCATTAAAGAAAAATTTACTGAACAGCAACGCCGTATGGTTAAGGAAGTCACGCTAGATATGGCTAACAGCATGAACTTGATTGTAGAAAAATGTTTTCCTAAGGCAATTCGTGTAGTCGATCGTTTTCATGTACAGAAATTGGCTTGTGATGGGGTACAGGAACGAAGAATTCATCACCGATGGGAAGCTATAAAACAGGATAATAAAGACTGTAACGAGGCTAAAAAGAAAGGTGAAAAACACATACCTCCAACCTTTGAAAATGGCGATACTTTAAAACAATTATTAGTAAGAAGTAGATACCTCTTATTTAAGCCCAGTCATAAGTGGACTGAATCTCAGCAGAAACGGGCTAATATTTTATTCAATGTGTATCCCGACATCGAACAAGCTTATGATTTATCACATCATCTTTATCTCATCTATAGCCGGAACATTACCAAACCTGTTGCAATGACACATCTTGCCCAATGGTTTAACCAAATAGAATTGGCTGACATTGATTCTTTTCAAATTATCAAAAGAACCTTTGAAAATCACTATCAGAATATTATCAACTTCTTTGATAACAGAAGTACCAATGCTGCAGCCGAATCTTTCAATGCAAAAATAAAGGATTTCAGAAGACAATTCAGGGGGGTGGTAGATGTGAAATTCTTCTTGTTCAGATTAACAAAAATATTTGCATAAATTATTGCAATGAAATTTAGACCCAGCTTTTGTCACTGACCCTGAAAGATACTACTGGTAACCATTAATGCAATAGTGCCATATGCCGCATAAATAATGAGCTTGGGTTGTATTCTGAGTAATGATGGCAAGATTAAACCTAAACCTCCTAAGAGATCTATTACACCTGTGAATTTAACTAATATTGGATGCTCTTTTGCCCAAGGAAGTATTTTTGATAATTCTTCTATTGATTGAAATAACTTAGCATAAGCAGTCCAAAGCAATACCATTGCGATGAATGATTGTACGATACATCATGAAAAATGAATGACTTTGCTATTATTTTGACTTTTCATAAAAATGAACTAGTTCAAGAAATACTAATAGCAAGTTATGATTTTGCAATTTTTGCAATTATTTTACTCAAAAATTCAGCACTTATACCCAAATATGAAGCTATATGGTACTGGGGTAAACGTTTAATTAAATCGGGGTGATCCTGCCTGAGTTGTATATAGTTTTCCTCCGCCGTTTTAGTTAAAATTGAAACAAATCGGTTTTGAAGAAATAAATAAGCTCGAACCATAGGGCTTTTAGGTAAGGGTGTTGTAGTATTAATTATATCATTTATTTTTGCTACATTTTCAGAGCTTATAGAATAAACAACCGCATCTTCAATGGTTTCCAAATTAAACTTTGTGGGAAGGGGTGAGGCCAGATCGCCAATAAGTTGTTTTTCTTTTGCAAAAAGTACATTAAATTCTTTGCCTGTTGTATCGATAACAAACATTCTTAATAGGCCGGATTCTATAAGATAATGTCTGGTATTGGAATCTCCATTTTTAAAAAG
>JAEOSP010000128.1 GCA_016840305.1 Candidatus Hodarchaeota archaeon | reverse complement strand
TGAGTCTATCACTTGATTGTAAGAATCGAAAATAACGATATCCTGCAAATTATTTCTATTAAAAACTATAACATCGTTATTAGCAGAAAGAATCAGCGTTTTGGAATGGAAGGAAAAGCATAAAATAATAAAAATCAATATTACTCTTTGTTTCAATAATTTACTGCATTTCAAGTAAAGATTCTCCAAACTATCTTACTAGCATACACTATAACATTTTTCAAATGAAAAACCTCCTATATAATGGTATAAATCTTCATAATCTTCTCTTTTCAGGAATTGTTTCTTTTTTTTGTAAGTATTACCACTAAGAATAGTAGAGGAAAGAATATGGAGAACCTCCATCCTGGAGAGATATTACCATCTGTATCTACGACATTTCCTTCGGAATCTTCAATATCGTTACCAAAATTTCCATAGAAAATATTTTCTAATATAGTATTCCCATTAGATGACTCAAGAAAGACTCCAGTTCCCCAATTGTTTGAAATATTATTTTTGGTAATAGAATTATAATTAGCATTTTTCAAATAAATTCCTATCAGATTCTTGCTTATTTCATTCTTCGATACATTGTTGTTATTACAATCTTCGATCATTATTCCATTGTCATTGTTATAAATCTTGTTTTCACCGATTTCATTATCATTAGATGAAAGATGGATCCATATTCCCTCTGTATCACTGTTGGTAATGATATTATTTGATATAACATTTGTTGTTGCATAATTTAACATGATTCCTATCCAGCATTGATGGATGATGTTCGCTTCCACTATATTATTTTTTGCACTATGTAGAAAAATACCCTCAGCTACATAAAATGGCTGTGAACAATATATTTCGTTTTTGAAAATATAATTATCTTGAGATCCAGAAATATAAATTCCGTCACAGGATATAGATCTCAAAAAGTTATTCGATATGTCGTTATTATGGGATGCTGATTGTATTGCCACTCCGAAAAAAGCACGCTCCACCTCATTATTCTTAATGGAAGATTGTTGTGTCTGTATTAACAATATTCCTTTGTCATCTATTCCTTTGATTGAATTATTGGTTATACTAATCATTTCTGAGTTTTTTACAGTGACCCCATTATCACAATTGGTAATTTTATTCTTTAACAAAGTGATATCTGATGATCCTTTTACTGTGATCCCCTCCGTAAAGATAAAGTTATCTGCTAGGTCCCATCCATCCTTTAATTGATTTCCTGGATTGAACTTATTTATCACATTAGAAATAATCTCGAGATTTGAGCACATATCGAGTGTAATCCGATATCCACCATATATGTCATTAATTGTATTATTGCTTATGATCCCGTTTTTTGTGTTAACCAGAGTTATTCGACTAAAATTATTCAATGAAAGTATAGTATGGACACAATTTTCCATGTAAATGCCTTGTCCCTTGGGTTCATCAATAATGGTATTATTAAAGAATACAGCATTGGTTACATTGCGGAGATAGACTCCTGCTCCCACTAATGTACAGTTTTCTATCTGAAAATATAAGTCAGTATTATTAATACTTATTATTCGTTCTCCTGAGACATTTATATACTTATTTGCTATAATATAGGGGCTTACTAGTGTCCCATTACCCATCCAACCTTCTTGTTGTGCTAAACTCATGAATTCAAAAGAATTATTAATAAAAATAGCATTTTCTGAATTTATTGCATTGATTTCCATATTAATAATTGTAAATCCATCAGCTGTAGAATAAATAATATTTATATTAATAATAAGTAAGAATACTACAAATTTAGAGAAGTTGGTAACTTTCATTCACCTAGCAAATACTAGATATTCTCGAGTCTATAAAATTTTCACTTTTGTTTAATACATTAAGACGTTTTGTCTGATTCAGAATATTCAAAAGTACACTATTAAAATTTTTAGCCAGAGGTCTCCTAATGTATGCAGACTATAATGACAAACTAGCTAAACTTATTGTTCAATATGCCGTGAAAATTGAACCTGATGACACTGTTTTTATTAAAGGACCTACGATTGCTGAACCCCTTATAAAAGCTGTTTATAGTGAAACTTTACAAGCAGGTGGGCACGTAATTTTTGTAGATTTTGGTTTTAATGGTCAACAGGAGCTGTTTTACAAATATGCATCTGATAAGCAATTAAAATATGTTGATCCAATTAAATTGGATTTGATCAAGAATATTAAGAAGTACATTAATATTTATGCTTCCTTCAATACCAGGGCATTGACAAGTGTCCCTCCTGAAAAAAAAGTTATTGTTGCTGAAGCAGGTAAAGAATTGAATAAGATTTTTCTTGAACGAGCAGGGACAAAAGATCTGAGATGGAATCTCTCACCTTTTCCATGTAACGCGTTTGCTCAAGAAGCAAATATGGGGCCTTTAGAATATCTAGAGTTTGCTTACCACGCGTTAAACCTCCACCAACCAGAGCCCGTGAAATTTTGGCAGGACTTCGAGAAAAAACAACAAGTAATTGTCGATATTTTGAACAAAGGCTCTACAATGCAAATAATCGGTGAGGATACTGATCTTACATTAGGAATAGCTGGTCGTTTATGGGAAAACTGCTGTGGTCATGAGAATTTACCTGATGGTGAAGTCTTTACAGCCCCTATTGAGGATGCGGTAAATGGTACTATTCGGTTTTCATATCCAGGAATTTTTTCTGGTCAAGAAATTGAAGACATTCGGTTAACGTTCAAAGATGGAAAAGTAGTAGCCTTCGATGCTGCTAAAGGGAAGGAACTACTAGAAAAAATCGTAACCACAATACCCAATGCTAATATATTAGGAGAGCTTGCTGTCGGAACAAATTATGGAATCCAACGATTCACAAAGAATATGCTCTTTGATGAAAAAATGGGTGGAACAGTGCATCTAGCACTGGGTTCAGGTTATCCCGAGACAGGATCGAAAAATGAATCGTCCATTCACTGGGATATATTAAAAGATATGAAATCTCCTGACTCTAAGATTCTTTTAGATGGAGAGTTGATATATGAAGAGGGTAAATGGTTAATTTAACCATATTTCCCCTCCTTTTTCTATCATGAAGGGACTTATCGTGATAAAACCAAATTCAAACATTTCTACTTATCTCAAAATACACTCAGATTATTGGTGGATTTGCATCCCTAATCATTGCATTAATTTTCTTTATTGCACTCATTGAATTAATGACTGGTACATTTGAGTTATTTCAACACAATTTTGTTATTAGATTAATTAATCTTCATGCAGAATATAGTGAAAGTTTAGACAATCTGTTGGTTGGAGTTAATTTTTTGGATATGAGTATTTTAGTCCTTGTGTGTCTAACAGTCATTGCAATTTACCCTAATCTCAGAAAAATTAATCATCGCTTAGCGATTGTTGCGCTTATACAACCCTTTATCGGAATAGTTCTCTTTCTTTTGACACAAGAAGTTGGACGAACAACAACATTTTCAACGGCCTTAACAATCTCTGCTATACTATTATGGAATAATCGATCTGATTCCACTGCGATTTTAGGAGTAGTGTCTTCCGGAGCAATCTTGATACCTGATATTAGTTTTATGTTCTTATATTCAGAGTTTATGGCAATACTAATGAGTATTGGGTATTTACTGTTCATTCCCTGGTGGTTTCTGACTAGTTTGTCCCTCTTTCAACAAGCAATTTCTATAGAACGAATTGAGAATTAAGTAATGGATTTTGTCATTATGATTAGAAATAATGCGTTCTGTTTGAAAACGGAAAAAAACTACTTAGAATGACCTTAAATAAGTATAGCTTAATTGATGTTAAAAATTGTTTAATTTACTCTTGAAGAATGAAATTAAACTAATACATATACTAACACACATAATAGAACTCCAAAATGATCCAAGCAATGATTGCCAGGTAAATCCTCCTTGAAATACTGATGTATCTCCCTCGAATGCTCCAGTTA
>JAEOSP010000127.1 GCA_016840305.1 Candidatus Hodarchaeota archaeon | reverse complement strand
TGGGTAATGACCCAATATCGATCATGTATCAACATCAATATGCGTACTCAAAGCTTGGAAAGCTAAAGGAGAGGAAAGAAATATGAATACTACAAAAATTATTAAAGTAGATCCTGTAACTCGAATTGAGGGTCATGCAGAAATCAAATTGTTCCTTGATGAAAATAATCATCTTATTGATTCTCAAGTTAAGGTAGTTGAATTTCGAGGCTTTGAAAAATTCCTTATAGGAAGACCAGTCGAGGAAATGGCTTTATTAACTCCACGTATGTGTGGTATATGTCATGCTCCCCACCATTTATGCTCAGCTAAAGCTACTGATAAAACATTCGGATTGGAACCTCTGGACATTCCTCCAACTGCTTACAAATTGCGTCGATTGATGCTTATGGGTTCTTTCATTCATTCCCATGTATTGCATTTCTTTTACCTTGCAGCCCCAGATTTAGTGTTAGGACCAGATTCTGATCCAGCTAAGAGAAATGTATTTGGAGTACTCGAAGCGAATCCTGAACTTGTGAAGAAGGTTATAGCAGCAAGAAAAATAGGTCAAAAAATTACTAAAACTCTCGGTGGAAGAACTGTTCATCCTGTTACCGCTGTTCCTGGTGGACAGGCACACGGACTCTCTCAAGAAGATCGTGATTCAATGGAGAAAGACGTAAAAGACATAGCAACCAATTTTCTCCCAGAAGCTAAGGATACTGCTATGGCGTTATTTGATCAATATGCAGATGCAATAGGCACTTTAGGGGTCCTTCCTACGATGCATATGGGTATGGTAGGAGACCAAGGTGAATTACGATTCTATGATGGAAAGGTTCGATTATTAGGTACTGATGCTCAAGTACTTGAGGAATTTTCGAGCTCTGATCCTTCTTACCGAGAAATTATCTCAGAAAGGGTAAAGGATTATTCCTACTTGAAATTTCCATATTACAAGAAAAGATCCTTCGAAGAAGGATGTTATCGTGTCGGGCCTTTAGCACGAGTTAATGCTGCCGATAAAATAGATACTCCAATAGCTCAGGAACTTCTCACTGAGTTTCGAAATAAATTTGGTCGCCCAACTCCACAATCACTACTCTATAATTATTCACGAATAATTGAGTTAGCGCATGCCGTTGAAGCAACTCTTGATCTTCTACAAGATCCTGAAATTCTTGGTACTAAGCTAAGAACTACAGTAAGGGCAAGAGAAGGAGAAGGTGTCGGTATTCTAGAAGCTCATCGGGGAACCCTTTTCCATCATTATGTTACTGATAGAAAAGGAATTACAACCGATGTTAACTTAATAGTTGCTACAGTGAGTAACAATGAAGCAATTAACAGATCAGTTAATGTATCAGCAAGAGAGTTAATTGTGGATGCTGAACCAGCTGAAGGGTTACTTAATCGGCTGGAAATGATTGTGAGAGCTTATGATCCATGTTTCAGCTGTGCGACACATGTTTTGAAATCAGGCGCCGTAGCTACTGAGGTGCAATTAATTGATCATAAAGGGTCAACTCTTCGAACTTTAAGGAATTGGGAGGACTAACAGGTGGCAAAAGCAATGAAAATTGGTACATTTCTGTGTAATTGTGGCGGATCAATCAAGAACATTGATTGGGACGATCTCAAAAGATTCATTGAGAGAAAGAGCGAAGGTAATGGAAATTTCTGTGTATATCATGAGAGCCTTTGTTCTGAAGAAGGTAAAAACTATCTGAAAGAACAGCTAAGTAAAGAACGCCCTGACGCAATCGTTTTTGGCGGATGTACACCGAAAACTGCTGGATATTTATTCGAACAGGAGTTAAAGCAGATGAATATATCTCCCTTCCATGTGACGGGTGCAAACCTACGAGAGCATGTTGGTTGGGTTAGTTCGGAAAAAACTTCAGCTACGAGAAAAGCTAAAGCAGTTTTATTGGGAGCACACAATAGAGCGGGATATGAGGCACCTGTAGAAGTCCAGAGAATCAATATTAGTCAAGCAGCAGTGATAATCGGAGCTGGTCCAGCTGGACTTCAAGCAGCTCAAGATTTGGCTGAAAAAGGTCATGAGGTGCACTTAATTGATCGACAACCCTATATAGGCGGAAATGCTGTGAAACTGGGTGCATTTTTCCCAAGTGAAGACTGTGCAGCCTGTCAAACCAGTACTGGTGTCAGGGGTGTTCACCAATCCAGTGTGAGACGGTGTTTTTATAGATCAGGATTTGATTTACATCCTAAAATCAATTTGTATATAAGATCTGAGGTAGAAAATGTTACAGGTAGCCTAGGCAGTTATAATGTAACGATAAAATCTCAACCAACTTATGTAAAGATGGAAAGGTGTATAAATTGTGATCTATGCAGTCAAGCCTGTCCAGTGGAAAAACCAGATGAAATGAATCTAGGTTTGAGTACAAGAAAGGCAATATACCTACCAAATATAACCTGTTCACCAACTAAGTATGTTGTAAATCGTGACGAATGTCCTGAAGGATGCACAGAATGTGTGAAAGCATGTCCTGTTAATGCCATTGATTTAAATGAACAAGAAACTACATCTACCATAACTGCAGGTGGAATCATTCTAGCTACTGGTTTTCAAGAGTTTGAACCATCTATAGTTGAGGAATATCATTATGGAGTCCCAGGATACGAAAATGTAATCACTCAATCCGAATTAGCACGTATTTTGGCTCTTACAGGTCCTAATCATGGTAGATTGTTGAAGAAAAATGGTGACCCTGTAGAAAAGCTAGTAATAATCAATTGTGTTGGCTCACGCTCTCAGAAATACAACATATGGTGCAGTAATATTTGTTGTATGATCGGAATTAAACACGCGATAATGATTAAGGAAAGAAACCCTGAAACCGACGTTTATTGCTGTTATATCGATATTCGTGCCGTAGGTGCGAATTATGAAGAATTTTATAACAAAGCACGTGATCTTGGAATAAAATTCGTTCGAGGACGTCCTGCTGAAGTGGAGTCTGATGGAACATATCTATATGTCCAAGTTGAGGATTCTCAAGCGGATACAATGTTAACACTTAAGACCGATGTTGTTGCACTTTCTATGAGTATGGTTCCATCCTCAGGGGTTCAAAAATTAGCTGAAATGTTAAAAGTAAATGTTGACGAAACTGGTTTCTTTAAAGGCTTATACTCCAAATTCAGGACATCAGAGACTAATCAGGCAGGTATATTTGTTGCCGGAACAGCAATAGCTCCCGCTGATATTCCTACTACGATAACAAAAGCAGCACATGCTGCTAGTCATCTGGATTTACTTTTATCAAAAGGTTTGGTTGAGAAGAGATTTCCTGTTGCAGAAATCGATAACGATAAGTGTACATTATGCGAGATTTGTGTTGGAGCTTGTCCTTTTGGTGCGATAGATGTTATAGCAGTAGCAAATCCTGGGATCAAAGTACAGGTTAATCCTTTATCCTGTTTAGGTTGCGGCCAATGTGTTTCTAGCTGTCCTGCAGCATGTATAAACATTGATTATTATAGAGAAGATCAAATTTTGAGTCAAGTTGAAGGACTCCTCTATGATAATGGAGAAACTCCAGATCCTATTATCATAACTCTGGCTTGTTGGGAATGTGCATATGCATCAACTGATTTCATCGGTCAAGGATGTTTAACTGATAAAGAGTTCAGATATCCGGATAATGTACGAATTTTACCTGTTCAATGTACTGGGAATGTATCTGCAAGATTAATTCAAAAAACATTTGAACTCGGGGCCGATGGTATAATTGTGCTAGGATGCTTTGAGGATAAGTGTCATTACGATTCGGGATCTAAAGCATCAACAATTCGAGTTCATCTTCTTAAACAAATGCTGAAACTCAGTGGAATAAATCCAGATCGACTAGAAAAAGAAACTGTCTATACAGAGAGTTCTAATCGATTTGTTGAGACAGCACGAAAGATGGCTAAAAAACTCGAAGAAATAGGAAAATTAGACCGGTAAATATTGCAGGAGTATCTAGGTGAGAAAAAGAAATGACAGAATCAACAAATCTCATAGATGAATTTAAACATCTATATGACGAAGTAAAGGCATGCTACCAGTGTGGAACTTGTGCTGGAGGATGTCCAGTGTTTAAACAATATAGCAAGTTTAATCCACGGAAAATAATGGAATCACTTCTTTTAGAAGAGTTTGATGAAACAATTTTTGACAAACAGCAAGTCTGGTATTGCACAGCATGTTATACCTGTAGCACACGATGTCCTCAAGGAATTGATGTAGGTCATGTGATTGTTAAAATGAAAAACATGGCTGTTAAACTTAATATAGTACCACCTGACATTTTAACAGAAATGGATGCCATCCTAGAGTCAGGAAGTACTGCAGCTATTTCTCAATCGATATTAAAGAAACGGGAAAAGTTAGAGCTACCAATATTACCAAAACCTGATATGAGTGAAATTCAGAAACTAATGGATGCAATGGGAACAACGAGTCAATTAAAAAACTTAAAGGAGGTTACTAGTGAATGACCAAATTTGCTTACTTTGCTGGTTGCACAATCCCTTATCGTGTGCCTTTTTTTGAGACAGCACTTAGGAAAACTTTGCCTGAATTCGATATCGAACTTAAAGACTTACCATTTACTTGCTGTCCTGATCCTGGCGGTGCTCAAGCCTACGATAGCTTAGTATGGCATACTATTGCAGCTCGAAATATCACCCTTGCTGAAGAACTAGGTCTTGATATAATTACTGCGTGCAGTGGGTGTTTTGAAACACTAAAAATTGTTAATGTACACTTGAAGAACGATCCTGATCTCAAAGTAAAGGTCAATGAAAACTTAAAGGAAGTAGATCGTGAATTTAAAGGAAATATCAAAGTCAGGCATTTTGCTGATGTCTTGTATAGTGATATTGGGATAGATAAAATTGCTGCTAGAGTCACGCATCCTCTTTCTGGGCTAAAATTTGCCACTCATTCTGGATGCCATTTCTTGAAACCTCCAGAAATATTACAAATGGACAATCCTGAACGACCTGAGAAGCTCGATCATCTTGTTGAAGCCCTCGGAGGTACAGCGGTTAATTATCTGAATAAGCTTGCTTGCTGTGGTGCTGGAACACGTAGTATAGACCAAGATAAAGCAATTGCCATGGCTCATGAAAAAATAGTTGGTGCTGAGCGAGCTAATGCTGATGCTCTAGTTACAATATGTCCAACATGTTTCATTCAGTATGATGCAGGACAAAAATTGATGGTAAAACAGTTTGAAAAAACTGATCTACCTGTATTCTACTATGCTGAGCTATTAGCCTTAAGCATGGGTTTTGATCTAAGTGTAGGTTTTAAAATGCATAATATTAAGCCTAGAGCGTTTCTTGAGAAACTCTCCGCTTAATAACCTCTCTTTTTTCTTTTTTTATATTGCTAGTTATTATAGGTTCTTATTTGTAAATCCGAAAACTAATATTACATTATTCTGTATGCATAGAGAATAAATGACTTCAAATTATTTTAAGAATTATGAATTATAGCCGAAAGACCGCTAATTTCTTAACATGTGAAACATTCACGCTTATGAGAAGAGGAGTATTCAATTAATTTCCTTTATGCGCTACCCGCAATAACTTCAGAATAGAGATCCTTTCCTAATTGGAATGTTCGAATATTATTTTCAGTATTTCGCATATTTTGAAAGACTTGATGGAATTGTTCTTCTTTAAGATCGGGCTTTGAGGTTTTCTGAAGGTCCTCTGATAAGAAACCTAATGAAAGAATATTCACAGCTTCAGTAACGTGCTTTTCATGAGCGCGTTTAGTAATAGGAACACGATTAATAGTTCCTTTAGTTATAATTTTTTCTGCTATATCATCTATTGAGTTGGAATCAATATATGAATGCGTATTATCACCTATACATTCAGCAGCGCGTTCAAATCCTTTCTGGTCAATAGCTACAAAATAATCTGCGTCAGCATCGCAATAAGGGTATGCAATGGGTTCAGAACTGATAACCACGTCACAAAATATCGGACCACCACGAACAGACGGAGTATAATCAACAGATAATGTAGCATGTAAATTAGCCGTCATAGCGACTCGTACGAGTGCAGATCCTAGAAATTTGATACCCTGCCCACCTCGTCCTGAAAATCGGAATTTTACTTTCATACAAATACCCCTATTGATATTCTTAATCTGTAATCAGTATATTTTCAATAATATTTTAGCTTTTTGGAAATATGCAAATTCGTTCATATGTCTTCGAGCAAGAAACAGATTTAAAAACCTCCTCATCAAATTTGGGTTAGAATTGAGCTGAATTGACAGTATAGTTCAACTACCCTAAAGAGGTATGAAATTGTTGAAGACAAGCCGTACACCGATATTAAAACCACCACGTGCCGCTAAAGAGTACGAAATACAAGTCGTAACCGAACAGTGTGATGGGTGTGAGTTATGTGTTAACTTCTGTCCAACTGATGTCTTAGCTGTTGATCTGGAATTATTTAACAGCCGTATGCTAAATTACGTAGTTATTACCGATATAGATGCTTGTGCAGGATGTAAAATGTGTGAGCGTATTTGTCCGAGTGTTTCTATTTATGTAATTGAAAAAGATTTACCGGAGGAGGTCACAGAATGAGTTCGAAAAGTAAGAAAGCAGCTGTTCAATCAAAAAAAATTCTTACTACAGGAAATTATGCTGCTGCAGAAGGAGCAATTGCTGTAGGTTGCAGATTTTTTGGAGGATATCCAATAACACCTTCATCAGAAATTGCTGCTTATATGTCAAGACGTCTTCCTCAAGTCGATGGAACATTTATCCAAATGGAGGATGAATTGGCCTCAATTGTTGCTGTTGTAGGGGCTTCATATGCAGGAGTGAAAGCAATGACTGCAACTTCAGGTCCAGGACTTTCTTTGATGGCAGAAACTGTGGGGTTAGGATTCATGTTAGAAGCTCCAATGGTTATAGTGACAGTCATGAGAGGGGGACCAAGCACTGGACAACCAACGAAAGCCGCTCAGTCAGATGTGATGCAAACCCGCTATCTTTCTCACGGTGATTATGAAATGATAGTTCTTGCTCCAGGATCAGTTCAGGAATGTTACGATTTTACTATTCGTGCCTTCAATTTAGCTGAAAAGTACCGTACTCCTGTAATTGTTGCAACAGATGGAATAGTAGGCCAGATGATGGAACCAGTTCAATATCATTCAAACTTTGAGATAATAGATAGAAAATCACCTCAAGTTCCACCAGATCAGTATCAACCATTTGAAATCATTGATGATGATTTGGTTCCAGGAATGGCAACAGCTGGTACGGACTATAATTTTTATGTTACTGGACTTACTCATGATGTTACTGGAAGTCCTGACATGACTCCAGAAGGAGCAGTATCACTGATTACAAGATTGTGTGATAAAATACGAAACGCTCGTCCTGAAATTAATGATTGGGAAGAACATTATGTAGAAGATGCAGAAACGATTATTATTTCATATGGTATCAATTCAAGAGGAACTCCAGAAACTGTTGATCGTATTCGGAAAGAAGGTTACAAAATAGGTTATGTTCGCTTGAAAACACTATGGCCGTTCCCTGATGAACTAATGGAAAAATTAGGAAAAGCAGGAATAAAGAAAGTTATTGTTAGTGAAATGAATTATGGCCAAATAATCCGTGAAGTTGAACGGTTCAGACATCTTGGTTTTGAGGTATCAGGTATTTCAATACCGACTACCATACCGTTTAGTCCTGGTTTTATATACGAAAAAGTAATGAAGGTGCTAAAAAAATGACCACATCAAATAATTCACTGACTTCAGATATTTCTAATGATTATCCTCAAGATCATCCTTTACATGGGCGCTTGAACTTAGACAGATTTATTTTTTGTCCTGGATGTTTAATTGGGACTGCCATCACAGCAATAACAAGCTGTCTTGTAGAAAGAGGGCTAACATCGAAAGAATATGCAATAGTTTCAGGGATTGGGTGTACTGGACGCTCTAGTGGATGCTTCAAAGCACCAGCATTTCATGCAACTCATGGCCGTGCAATTCCTTTTGCTACTGGTTTAAAACTAGCTAATCCTGATCTTGAGGTATTCGTTCTTTCAGGTGACGGTGATCTTTTTGCAATAGGAGGTAACCACTTTATTCATGCATGTCGACGTAATGTAGAAATCAATGTGTTATGTAATAACAACGGCATATACGGAATGACTGGGGGGCAGTTGGCGCCTACCACATCTATTGGTGATTTTACTAGCACGTCTCCATATGGAAATATTGAACCTCCTTTTAATTTAGTTTCTTTAGCAGCAGCTGCTGGCGCTTCATACGTTGCCCGATGGCCTGGTATGGATGTACTTCGATTAAAAAAGAGTATATTTGCTGCTATGGATAACCCTGGTTTTAGCTTTATAGAAGTTCTCGCTCCATGTTTTACGCAATATGGTAGAAAGAACAAAATTGGGGATGCGGTAGAGATGCTCGAATGGCTCAAAAAACAGGTTGTAATTAAAACAAATTGTCCACCTCATGAAGCAGTGTATTCACATGAGAAACAACAAATAATTTGTGGAGAATTTGTTAATGCTCCTAGGGAAGGATTCACACAGAAACTTCAACGGCTTCGAGAGAAAGCACAAATAAAGAAACGGTGAGAAAGGAAAGGTTAGTGATACAATGACAGAAAGCGTAGACAAAGTCAAAACAGAATCCGCAGACGATGCAAAAGTAGATGCAAAAGTAGGTGTGTTTCTATGTTCATGTGGGAAGAATATAGCTGGGAGTGTAGATGTCGAAGAAGTAGCTAAAGAAATCGAAAAGTTACCTAACGTTAAACTTGTCCAAATGAATACCTATACTTGTTCAGATCCTGGACAAGTTGAAATCGAAACAGCTATCAAGGAACAAGGGTTAGAGAAAATCGTAATTTCCGCTTGTTCACCCCGATTGCACGGACCAACTTGGAAGAAACTACTGAAGCGAGTAGGTATGAACCCTGAGGTTGTTGAAGTAGCAAACATTCGTGAGCAATGTAGCTGGGTTCATCTACATGAAAAGGAAGAAGCAACGATTAAAGCTCGAGAGCTAACTGAAATGGCTGTAGCTAAAGCGGAAATGTTACAACCTGTTGACGAAATTGTTGTTCCTGTCGAACAAAGGGTATTAATCATTGGAGGGGGCGTTGCTGGTATCCAAGCAGCTTTGGACTTGGCAGATGATTACCAAGTTACTCTGGTTGAAAAAAGTCCTACTATAGGTGGCAAAATGGCCTTAATTGACAAAACTTTCCCAACAATGGACTGTTCTATTTGTATTTTAGGACCAAAGATGGCTGATGTAGGTAATCATGAAAATATCGATTTAATTGCTAGTGCAGAGGTAACAAAGATCTCTGGTTACGTTGGTAATTTCGAAATAACCATTAAAAAGAAAGCCCGTTATGTTGATGAGGATTTATGTACAGCTTGTAATGATTGTGTGGATATTTGTCCTGTAAACGTTATTGATGAATATTCTGGTAATTTAGGTTGGAGAAAAGCAATCTATATACCTTATCCTCAAGCTGTTCCAGCTGCGTACTTAATTGATACGGATCATTGTCTTGGTTTAGATGTTTTAACATGTGGAAAATGTATTAGTACTTGCGAGAAGGAAGCAATCAATTACGAAGATATGGAGCAAGAAACGCGTATCAAAGTTGGCACTATTATCGTATCAGTAGGTTTTGAGTTATTTGATGCCTCAAAAATTCCTGAATATGGATGGGGTGATTATCCCAACGTTGTAACTACTTTTGAATTTGAAAGATTAATCAATGCTGCAGGTCCAACTGAAGGTGAACTTGTACGACCTAGCGATCTAAAAAAACCAAAACGTATCGCATTTATTAATTGCGTTGGATCTAGAGACCAACGTCATAATCCGTATTGTTCTAATTTCTGCTGTATGGAAACTATTAAAGATACATTATTAATTAAAGAGCATTGGTCAGACGTAGAAATATTTGTTTATTATATAGATATTAGAGCTTTCGGTAAGGGTTTTGAAGATCTCTATCTCCGATCTCGACGTGAAGGGGTAAAATTCATTAAAGGAAGACCATCTCAAATTGAGGAAATCACTGATACTAATAATTTAATTGTTTCTGTAGAAAATACTCAAACAGGAGAATTAATAAACCGAGAGTTCGATATGGTAGTTCTCTCTATCGGGGCGGAGGGGTTAAAAGAGGGAATTGCTTTCCCAGTTGCTCGTGATCCTGACGGTTTCTATATCGAATCTCATCCGAAATTACGACCTGTTGATACTCCTTCTGATGGTATATTCATTGCAGGAGGAGCTGAATCTCCTAAAGATATTCGTGAAGCAGTAACTCAAGCAAGCGCGGCTGCTGGACGTGTCACTAGACTTTTATCAAAAGGAGAATTTTCAGTAGAACCCTTATTCGCATTAGTTGATACAGCGTTGTGTAATTCTTGCGGAATTTGCGCTACTCGATGTCCATATCTCGCAATTACAGTAGATAAGGTAAAAAAGACCCCTGCACATGTAAACCCTGTATTATGTAAGGGATGTGGAACCTGTGCTGCAGATTGTCCTCAAGATGCCATTGAGATGACCAATTTTACAGATGCCATGATCTTACGACAAGTAGACATTGCTTTGAGGGATAATGCATCTGAAAAAGTGATGATATTCGCTTGTAACTGGTGTAGCTATGGTGGAGCAGATCTAGCAGGCACCAGCAGAATCCAATATCCAACAAATTCACGAGTGGTTCGTGTGATGTGTTCAGGGAGAATAGATACTGATTTCATCAAGCGAGCATTTGACCTTGGTGCTGGTGCAGTTATGTTAACTGGCTGCCACCCACAAGACTGTCATTACATCTCTGGAAACGATTTCGCGATTAAACGTGAGAAGAAGATACGACGTTGGATGAAAAAACAGGGTATTTCAGATGATCGATTTATCATTGAATGGATGTCTGCAGCTGAAGGAAAGAAGTTTGCTGAAGTTGTCACTAAAATGAGTGGTATTGCTCGAAAAAATCACGAAGAGGGACATGCAAAAGAAAAAGCTACGGTTTAACCAAGTAGCTTCTAATCTTTTGTAAATCTTGTTTTATTAGATAAATCTTGTAGAAAAGGGGGGTCTTCTTTTACTCCTTTTGTCCCAACGAACCAGCATTCGACCAGTTTGGTCTCGTTAATTTAGCCAACAATTTCCTACCAGACGATAGTAATCTCCAATATTAGGGCTTTAAAATCACTACGGTGCAGTTAGCTTTCGCTTCAAATTCCGCTGAAGCTACATAAGGAGAGGATGCAAGATAATAAGGATAGTGCATTGGAATTGCATACTTCAAATTTGAAGTTTTCTTAAGAGATTCTACTGCTTCAGCTGCCTCTTGAGGGGTTATAACCGCTATACCCCCAACGGGTGCCAAGAAAATATCGCAATTGATCTGTTCCATTTCAGGAATGTGGCAGCTATCCCCAGCATGATAAATCCTGGTTCCGCCTATTTCAACAATGACGCCGAATTTGCCTGGAAGATGAAAGCATTAAAACAAATCTTACGTGAAACACGCGGAGTTATCGTTCCGATGAACCTACCACTTCGTCCGTGGTTTTTAAAACTAGGTGGATGGTTAACTAAACCCATTCCCGACCCACTCTTTCCTCTCCGACTATTTCCTTTTTTACAACATTGGATTAAGTATCTACCACTTTGGCAGAAAACCAAACGAGACAAACAATCGACCCTCTTTTGGTTACTGTTTCGAAACACTAGCAATACTCAAGCAGCATTTCGCCCATCATCTGGGATGGCAACTATGCTTGGTGCATTTGACACTTGGGATCTCGCGCACACACAAGCGGAGTATGTGGCAAAAATTAAACAACCTTACATTAAACAGGAGTTGATTCTCGATGACGGTGGTGACTTAGGTTCAGGAGGTACATTTGAGAGTGGCCACTTGGGTTACCTTGAAGGGATCATATTGTACGACCCAACTAATCCTAAATCTGCAATGGCAGCGCGAGAGTTGGTGGAAACAGGTATCAAAGATACTATCAATGATGCTATGGGAGTTCCTATTGCAGCATTTGGTGTTGAAGCGAATCAAAAATTTGTCCCTGCCTGTGGTGACTACCAAATTTGGATGGAGCGTATTAAATCAGCTCTTGATCCAAATACAGCCTCAGATCCATTCTTTTATGCAGAGGTTGAGAGAGAAGTACAGGAAGATTGATTTTACAGTTCAAAAAAGAATATCAAGATAAGCAAGAATAAACAAATCCCATGGATATTGCGATTTATAACACTACACTAATTACTATGGCGGGAGAAGGGTTAGGAATTATCCTGAATGCTACAATAGGGATTGAAGATGGTTTTATAAAGTATTTAGGAAAAACTGATAGTATCAATCACAAAAACGCAGATCAAATAATTGATGGAACCAACCATATTACAATGCCTGGATTTATTAACTCCCATATCCATTCAGGGATGACTCTTCTTCGTGGAGCTGCCCAAGATGTACCCGAAATTGAGTGGATGAATAAAAGTATTGGCCCCTTCGTAAAACATATGAATAAGAATGACTTTATTGCTGGTTCCAAATTAGGGGTGTTAGAAGGATTAAGTAGTGGTACAACAACCTTTGCAGAATATACGAATAACGTGAAAGATATTGTTGATAGCGTATATGTACCGTGGGGAGTTCGTGTAGTCGCAATAGAAACTATAAATGAAGTTAGCAGAGATCGCTCTAAACTAAAATCAACGGATTTATATGAATTTGATCGAGATAAAGGTAATAACGCCTTCAAGCGAGCAAAAAAGATATTTCATACCTACAAAAATAAACCATTAGTCTCTTCGATGTTTGGTCCCCAAGCATTGGATATGATATCAATTGAATTGCTCAAAGAGATTCAGGTAGAATGTCATGCTAGATCATCTAAGATTCATATGCACGTAGCTCAAGGAGGAAGAGAACGCTTACAAATACAAGGACGGTTTGGGAAGGATATGTCAACAATTCAAGTCCTCAATAGCCATGATTTATTGGATTCAAATTTGATTGCTGCACATATTCACGATACAACCCCCCAAGAACGAGAATTATTAGTAGAAAAAGAAGTAGGAATGGTCGGTTGCCCATCTTCTATATCGATGATAGATGGAATAGTACCCCCGATCGCACATTATCGTTCCCTTGGAGGAATTGCTGGAATTGGTACTGATCAAGCACCTGGACCGGGTCACCATAATATGATTCGTGAACTTCGTATAATTAGTCTATTATCGAAAGTTATCAAACAAGATCCAACAAATCTACCTGCATGGGAAGCATTAAAACTTGGTACAATTTTGGGTAGTCAAATATTAGATCTTGATAGGAAAATAGGAACCCTAGAGATAGGAAAACAAGCAGATATTATAACAATTAGTCTTAAAAAGGTTAACATGTCACCAATAGTTTTTAAACCGTTTTACAACTTCATACCCAATCTTGTATACTCTATGACGGGAAATGAAGTTGATAATGTTTTAATAAACGGTGAAGTTATTATGAAAGACAATGAATTCCAAGATATAGATAGAGAAGCAATCGTAAGCGAAGCAAACCAAAGAGCATGCAGGATCTTTGAGGATGCAGAACATGATTGGATTCAAGCAGATTCGAAACTTGTTGAATTTCATAAAAAGGGATTTCTTTAGGGTGAAAATGAACCACTCATCTCGTCACATTAGGATTTATGCCATCGTTTTAGAGTTGGAAGGAGGAATTCGAGATATTTTTTTGCTTCTTCTAGTGTCATGTTACGAGATTTTGAAGCCGAAGCCACTGTTTTCTCAATCATTTCCTTAAGTGTAATTTCAGGCTCAATAAATTCACCATTCTCGTAACAATCATAACAATAGTAGTCATTTAACGTTCCATCTGCTTCTGTACCTTTATCATCATGTTTTAAGGAAAGGCCGCAGCTTTGACACGTCTGACCAGCTGATTTTTTACTATTCAATTAACTTCATCATCCTCTCAATGCTGATTTGTTCTATCAAAGTATAATATAAAGTATTGTGAGTACAACGTTAATTGAGTAATAATTCCATTGCTTTTTCTTTGATTTTAATCATCGTCTTACTAGCGACAGCCTCTTCAGTGTACTCTATTAACAAGCTTAATTTTCCTGCACAAGTCACTGCTCCTAGAACTAAACTTACAAGAGTTAAAGGAAACATACCACCAGGATTCATAATTAAAC
>JAEOSP010000126.1 GCA_016840305.1 Candidatus Hodarchaeota archaeon | reverse complement strand
GCCTCATGTGTTTCATATGTGTTTTCTGAATTATATGACATTTTTTCACATCAAATTTGCTACGAATAGAACTAGTTCTCCATTAAAAAAGCAAAATCAATCTCTTTGGTTACAATTTTTCAATCTATTTCAAATAGAATAAATCAAATGTCCCATTCGTCTTTTTCTACTTTTAAATTAGGATTTAAGTCCTATGTGAATAGAAAATCTTGCTTTTATAAACTTACTGTAAGAAGGGGCAATAATGGAGTATCTCTAAGTGTTATTTTAACAAAAAAAATCAATCATTTGTTTCTAGAGAATTCTTCCATTCATGAAAGAGAGGAACACTAAAAAAGATAATAGGAAGAATTCTCTCTTTAGATACGTGATTTGTACTCTCCTTTCTCAATAAAATCCATCAGTGAATGCACGAGCGTTCTTTCCAAGAACATCATGATTATAACCACCTTCTAAACATGCAAATCGGCGTTTGGCACCAGAGTTCTCATCAAAAGACTTTAATATCTTTCCAATGGTAAAATAATCCTCTGTAGAGAGTAATCCACCCCAATCGTCGATATGCCTGTCAAAACCTGCAGAGACGGCTAGAAGGCCAACATCATCACGTTGGGACAGAAATTCTTCCAGATTTGAAATTAAAGATTCAGAAGTTCTTCCTTCACAGGCATAGTAAGTAACATTCTTATCATTAACAAAAGTATTACTCGATCCATCTCCAAAATGAAGATCAAAATCAATTATTACCGTATTTTTAATAGCAGCACGTCTGACTGCAATAGCAAGATTATTAAAGTAACAAAAACCCCAATATCCATTTGGAGAAGCATGATGACCTGGAGGACGGATAAGTGCAAACATAGGTTGATGTTTCAAGGCATAATCAGCAGCTAAAAGGGCTCCTCCTACCGATAAAAGGGCTATTGAGTACATTTCATCCAAATCATTCTTTACTCTTATCAAATGATCCTCGGAATGAACTAATAAGATATCTTCTTCCAAAGCAGGAGAGGGTTTTAACACTTTAAAATCCGTAAATTCTTTCATTATAGATTCCATTCTTCCAACCTTCGCCGCTGGATCGAATGTATACTCATTATAGAATTTTTCATGGAATATTATCTGTTTTTTCATAATTATCCTACTTTCAGCGGGTACACTTACAGTAGATCTACTATTTATGTTATTGATTTCCCTAGTCGCCATTCTACTTCAAATACTAGTGCTTTACGTATTTTTTCGAGGAAAGATTTCTCTAATCCTAAATAATCGATGCATATTATTTCGTCTAGTTGTTGTTGGATATTCGTGTATTTAGTCTTTTCTCCGAATACTGGAATATGTTCACTGAGGAGCGATTCCGTTACTCTAACGATATCATCCAAAATAGGAGTGGGAATAATTTTTGGATCTATCACAAGTAAATGCTGACATTCACTTAAGGAGAGTTTCAACGATCCTAAACCCAACGTTCTAGTTCCCTGTACTTCACGTAATAGTAATCCCAATGATGAATTCATAAAACCTAGTAATGGCAGTATCCAATCCTCTTCATATGCCCAAAAACCGATCCATTGTTTATCGATATGAAGTTTCTCACGGTTATATGCAACAAAAGACCTTAAAAAGGTCATGTTAGGAATAACTAAGTCAGGTTGAATCAGAGTTGTTTTATACCATTCATTGCTTGATTTATTTTGAAAATATGGTCGTGAGAGAATTCTATCCTGTATTTCTTCTAGATATTTGGTTAAATTAGGATGATTTTCAGTTTTCAAATTCGGTGTAATATGCAATAATCGAAGCTTCTTATTAGCTGTAAAATCAGATATACTAACCGCATCTTTGGGTGATTTAGTCATGGATACTAAATATTCTGATGAAAGGCCATATTTAGTAATAGTTCGTTCATCAAGATAAAAAAACGCATTTGCCCCTGTTGTTGAACCAAGAGAAGATTTTCCTAAATCTTTTAACAAGCAGAATTTGGTTTTTTGTTTTAGTAATACGTCATGAATTAGGAAGGGAGCCATTGCAAAATAGTCTAAGCGCATCATAGGACTAGTTTTTGAATAATTTTGAGAAAATAAAGTTCTTATATTGGTTACACTAGATAAACGGTAGTTTTCAGTTTCCTCAGATAAAATTTGCTGATTCTGATGTTTTGATGAGTAACCTCTCGACTCATCTATGAAAAGGTTTATGTGGCTAGAAAAATTGTTAAGAAGAACTGATAACGGTTTTTTCCAAACCAAAGTATTAGTAACCTGATCTACCTGATTATTAGGATATCTATGACCAAAAACAATATTTGTTCTAACCTGAGCTTTATTCCATGGATCCAACGGGAGTTCAAGAATTAAATCAAGAAAAAATTCTTCATTCGCAATCAACTTATTGATAGGAGCCATAAATCTAGATGAATACCAAGATCGTGATAATACAAAACCCAAAACTCCATCCAAATTTAGAATTGTCATCCCTTTTATCCAAAAATAAACAAAAAGATCAGCTTTCGCATCAAATTTCAAATTATATTTATCAATTGCATTTTGAAGAACTTTAGAACTGATAATACTCTGTACAATGTTTTTTTTATCAAAATCATGATGACGGAGGTAAGGAGGATTCCCAATACATATATCAAATTGTCTCTTATCGGAGAAAGATGTTTGTAGGAAATTTTGATTAAAAATCTGTTCCATTTCATTATACAATTTCTCAAAATCTCGAGTGAATTCCTGGCTTCTCTCAGGATGGAGACGGACACAGGTTGACAATAATGCAAATTTGGTAAATATTGTATGCTCTTTGTTGATGTCATAACCTGTTAAATTCGACTGAAGGATTTGTAAAGATTTTTGATACTCTGAGGAACTGATAATATTGCTAGATGTTAATATTCGTAACAATGATCCTAAAATCATATTCATCTCGTAAAGAAATAATCCACTTCCGCAACTAGGGTCAATAACTTTGAGATTGCACAAAATTTTTGATAGTAGTCTATATTCTTCCTTATCTACACCATTAATCTCTTGTAAAAATATGATTCTGATCAAAGTTGTTTTATCAATCGTTAGTTTACGAGAAAAAAGTATATATCTATATAAACTGAATTTACAAATGAATTTGACCTGTGATTCAGGAGTAAAATATACACCTGATGATTTCTTATCTTTCATGCTCATAATCGACTCATGAACAGAAGATAGATTATGAATTGTCATGTTCGACCGTCTAAAAAGTAATACATAATCCCACCACCAATCATTCATTTTTAAATAGTTAATTAATGAAACATCGATGTTAGTAGAGAATGATTTCAAAATAAAGGATAAATTTGATGATATATTTTTCTGAAGGTTCTCGGAAATAAAAGATATCTTATCTGAAGCCATATCATCTGTTGAACTTGGAAATAAATAATAATATAATAATAAAGATCGAAAAAACTTACTCAAAGAAGGTAATTCGGCCGATTCTAAAGACAATCGTGAAAGAAACGCCTGAAAGTTATTTCCCATTTATCTTCAACAAAATATTAAATTGAATGCAAGAAATAGAAAATTTTGAGTTAATTAGTTTTGTTGGGAATGCTAACTTTCAGCTATAAAGATCATATCGGTAGAGGTTAGAGTATTGAATGGTCCTTTGAAGTAATCACCAAAAACACGAATATTTGAAAAATCAGCTTTCTGAAGCATAAGAGTCATTTCTTCAACTGAAATTCTTGGAATGTTTGCCTTACCTGTGGTTTTCAATTGAAATTCATCTTCGGCTTTTGCACGAAAAAGAGTAATTATTTCTGGATGAATAAACTTCTTTGTAGTTGTAAACCCACGTAAAAACACATATTCACCTAACTCAGTATTAACCTGACGAGGTACAGACCAGCCATTTCTTTTTTTCATAGTGTTTAGAATCTGGAAAATCAAAATACCAGGGGAAGTAAGATGCTTTCTTAACTTCTCAACTACTTGTTTGTAAGAAGCAGAAGCAGAAGCAATCAAACCAATAGAATTTCCTAAACTAAATATCACATCGTACTTGTCATTACTTAAGGTATCAATATCTAGAAAGTCAGCAGCAATGAACTTTATATCAGAAGGTGTTTGTTTTGCTTTTTCAATCATACTTTCATCAATATCTAATCCAGTAATTGTACAATCATAATGGTTCCGTAGTTCGAAGAGATGCTGGCCAGTACCGCACCCAACAGATAATAATTTACTTTCATTTAATAATCGATCACCAATAATGCTAGTAAGAAAGGGTATTTCGATTGAAAGTCTTTTAGGCCAGTTTACAAGGGAATCATAAGTATCTCCACCGGATAATAAACCATTTTTCATGATTTTATTGAATCCTCTAACTATCCAAGAGTGTTGCTATATGCTATCAATAGAACAACCAATAAGTACTCTATCTAGTGGAGTAACTTACAAAAATCTATATATCTTGAATAAAACGTCCTTTTCTCCCTAAGAGTCTAATACATTGGATTATGGATCGAGAGAGGGTTAAAAACAATTTTCAGTGGTTCCAACTAAATTAAGTTCTGTGTTATGACAAAATAACTAGCAAGACTCACACCAATGCTTATTTTATTACTAAAACAAATTTTAAGCAATTCACACCCTTTTATGGCCAGAGTGACCTAAATTAAAACAATCGAATAGCTACAGCATTGCTTCATTCAACAGCATTAAGTCTATAAAGACTAAAATCTAAATAAATGGATTTTCAATGTCAGAAATGCAGAACATCTCTCCCTAAAATACTACACAGACAATGAATGGATGAAATCTGAGATAAACCGACTTAAAAAAACAAATAGATTTATAAGCCGACAAAAATACTATATTGTTTAATAAGCAACATTTATAGCAGGATCGTCAACTTGGGACTAAAGGATATGTCATTCGACTCATTTTTCAAAACTCTGGTGACCATCAATCCGAAAAGAAAGAATAAAACACTCTGTAATTGCCATCATCCCAGTAACGGGCAATTAATTAGACAAGCTGATGGAAGCTTCACTTTTATAGGAGAATGCAACCCTGATAAGGCCTGTTTTAAAATCCATTTTGATGCATTGCGAAGTAGTTCTAAAAATTGGAAAGCATTAGTAAAAGTCAACCCAAAAAAGAGAAAAGAATGGGAAAAACGCCCTACATTGGATGAATTCTTTTCAAAGGATTATATATCACGGGTTAATAAAAGAGACATGCCCAATCCTCCACCACCGCATAATGTAGATAATCCAAGTGATTCTTGACGTTTTTCCATTTCATGTAGTAATGTAACTACAATTCGAGCGCCTGTACAACCCACAGGATGACCTAATCCTATCCCTGATCCATTCACATTAGTAATTTCACGATCAAATTTCATTTCTCGCTCGGCAGCCAAATAGGTAGCCGCAAATGCTTCATTAAGTTCAATAAGTCCTACATCATCAAGAGAATAATCAGAAACTTTAGAGAATAAGTTTTTGGTCGCAGGTACAGGACCCATTCCCATTCGATCGGGTTCTACCCCTCCAATTCCATAACCTAGGATTTTAGCAAGTGGTTTCAAACCTAAATCATCCGCTTTTGATTCACTCATAATTATAACCGCAGAAGCTCCATCATTAATTCCTGAAGCATTACCCGAAGTTACAACACCATCCTTTTTGAACACAGGACGCATTTTTGCTAATTGATCCATTGAGTAGTCCTTAGGATGTTCATCGACCTCAAAAGCTTTTGTCCCTTTACGAGTTTTTACTTCAACAGGAATTATTTCGTCTTTAAATCGGCCTGTTTTGGTAGCTTTAAGCGCATTTTGATGAGATCTGAAAGCTATTTCATCTAGCTCACTGCGAGGTAATTTATACTCCTCAGCAAGTATTTCTGCTGTCATACCCATCAATTTATCTCCGCCAGCTTTCAGGCCTTCCATAACACCATCAACGAATACTTTATCAAAGTAACGAGAACCCCACCTCATGTCATAAGACAAATACGGAATAGTACTCATGGATTCCACGCCTCCAGCTAGTATAATGTCACTAGTTGGCTCAGCTTGGATCTGATGCATACCTGAAACTATGGCCTCCATTGCAGAAGTACAAACGCGATTTAGCGTCACTGCTGGTACGTCTTTAGGAATGCCTGCACGTAACGCAGCTATTCGAGCAACGTTCATATACCTGTTATCTTCGACACAACAACCAAATCTTACATCATTGATCTGTTCTGCTATACCTGGAATACCTGTACGATCTATAGCAGCTTTCATTACGACAGCACCAAGATCAGGTGCTTGAAAATCCTTTAATGCTCCCCCAAAACTACCAATGGCTGTTCTTACAGCAGATACAATAACAATATCATTCATATCTATTCTATCACCTTGAAAAATTAAAAAAAAAAGAAAAAAGAATTGAATCCTTATGATTTATTACTTACACCGAGTATTGCTGCAATTGAAGGAGCAAGGGCTAGAGGCATGGCAACAAAGAATGTATTTAGGATATTATCCAAATCCAATGTCAATGTCGAACCTTGGATCATAAACCATATATAAATTGCAATTAAAATTCCTAATGAGGCGACTAACCAAACTAAAAGAAAGAACAATGATATTAATCCTGCTTTTCCACCTTCTTCAAGCCAGAACGTAGAACCCCAGTAAGTAAGAAAACAGACCAAAAACCAACCGAGAGCAGCAACGATAAGTACAATTCTCGAGGGAGTCAAAAAATCTATTGCTAGATCCGTAAAAATATTTGAGAGAATATCAGACACTAATTGCATAACTAAGTATCCAATAATGACAAATACAAATGTACCAGCGTATACACCAAGTTTTCCTGAGCTTTTCATAATAAGTTCACCATTTTTGTAGTGATACGATTTTATCCAAACATGAGCATAAATAGTTTATTTGAAACCTAGAACAAAGTAATTATAATTCGAAAGAAATTGTTGAACATTAATTCAGCAGAGTTTTTATAAAAGGAAACCAATTTAAATATAAGACCTAATTTTTACTATAAGATTCAGGTGCATCGAATGCTCGAAGATAATGACGCTGAAATCATGGATAGGCTTACTCAAATTGAGAGAATTTTAAAGGACGTACAGAGCAGAATTCCTGATCTTGAGGGCTTAGCTGTAGTAACAAGAGATGGATTACCCATTGCAAGTGCACTCTACACAAATACTGATGAAGATAGGATATCAGCAATGACTGCTGCAAGTTTATCACTATCAGAACGTGTTGTTGTTGAATTAGAAAGGGGGATAATGGAACAAGTTATTATCACAGGTTCAAATGGGCTGGTTATCATTCGAGATTCGGGTGAACATGCTGTGTTAGTTGGAATAGCCAGGATAGATGCAAAGCTTGGCCTAATTTTGCTTGATATGAAACGAGCAGCCAAAAAACTTGCTGCTATGATCTAATACCCAGATTTTTATTTCAATATTGAAATATTTATATCTCTACTTTATTTTTAAAGAAAAGAAGAGGGAATTAAGCTATCCTCTCAAGAAGAACGCTTTCCACAATCACAGGCCTGAGCTTAGCAATTAGACCTCGCACTTCATCCAAAGCAGATTCAGATGAGGCATAAACACGAAAAACCTCTTCATTCTTCTTCACAGATTCCTTTTTTGCGAGGATTTGAATACCCGCAAGGGGATCACTTGGCGCACCAGCAGCCCTAGCAATTTCCTTTAGTGCATAATTATTCCAAGTATGAGGCCAACCATCACCAGGAGCCAAATAAGATAATCTTGGCATTCCTTCCAATTGTTGACGAAGGTTTGATGCTGTTATTTTAGGATCCCCTCCTTGTGCTTCAATAATATCCCGCATTTTTCTAAGTGCTTTTCCACTCTGGAGAATATCAGCTGCATATGGTTTGCCTAATCCACGACCAGTCATACCTGCCAATTCAAATATCATACCAGCAAGTTCACAGCTTTTTTCGACTAAAGAAGTGGGTCCTTTGCCTGATAGCGCATCCAATGCTTCTGCAGCCTCTAAGAGAGGTCCAATACTATGTCCAACTGGAACGTTCGCATAAGTTAATCCAGCTTCAGCTTTAATACCCAGTCGCGAGGCAAGGTTTACAAATAATCGTGCTAAGGTTCTACCCTCTTCTTCGGTGTCAACCTTGGTTCCTGTGCCCACAGGGATGTCTAGAACCATAAAGTCGACCCCCATAGCAAGTTTTTTAGCTAAAATACCTGCTATGAAAAGAGATTCGGGATCAATCCCTAATGGAAAGGCTGCCTCCTGAATAATTCGATCAACAACTGGTGCAATTCCCATATCTCTACCTGATACAATACAACCCTTAGTTTTCTTCACCATTTCCAATACATCACTTGCATTCAACTCAACAGGAGCTAAAACTGACATAGTATCAGCTGTACCACTAGCAGATGTAATAGCATGAGTTGAGGTCTTTGGAATTAATAAACCAGCAGCAGCAAGGATTGGAACAATCAATAAGGTGATTTTATTGCCTGGAACACCGCCTATGCTGTGTTTATCGTATACTGGAGCTGTGAAATCATAAATTTTTCCTGAATCGGCAAATGATCGAGCCATTGCTTCGATTTCATCAAGAGTAAATTCAGTGAAATGCTGAGATAATAAGAATGCGGAAGAATGTGAGGGTGATATATCAGCATTCATAAATCCTTGTGTAATAGTATCCATATCTTCTTTCATTAATTCTCTTCCCTCTACCTTATCAATAATTATTCTATGTGCTATCGAATCAAAAGTCTTTCTTGTTTGAACCTCAACTTCTGTATCTTCTGATAACCCATATTTCTCCATAACTTCTGCAGAAATTCCAATTTCTCCTTTTGCAACGTATTTACTTGTTAAATAAGCCTGTATTGGGAAATTAATGTTATCTTTAGAAATACGTAGTTGACAAGGGTATGTAACCTTTTTAGGAAATTCTTCCGCATTCACCAGTGCAAAAGGGGAATCTAGTGGGACAATTTTCATAATTAGTTTCATTTTGAAGATCTCCTAGTTGAATTAACAATAAAATCACTTGTACTATGTTGATATTTTGAGGAAGTTTTTCTATTGTGAATTCTTTTTCGCTAACTTATTAATTACCTGAACAACTATTGGTTTTTACGAGTTTCTCTATATACCCTGAACGAAGCATTTTCTAATATAATAATCTGTGATTCATGACACGACATATCGGTACGATTCAGGTTAGAGCTTTCTCAAGGGTGGGAAGCTGAATTCCAGTTATAATGTTGACTGTTTTCACTAAATGCTGGGTATAATTTTTATATGAAATCATGAACATATTCTTTGTTGTTTCATTCTCATTTGTAATCTGTGGATTAGTTAATGCACTATAACAACGTAATAAGTTGTGCAGGATTGATAAAATCATAAAATATTCAATATTTCTTACTTTTCTTCCTGATAAAGTCTCATAAAGTTCTGTGAAAGAATCAGTAACATCTTCTCCTGCAGAAGATGTTGCAACGATTGAAAATGCCAAATCATGTCTGAAATCCCCTAAGCGTATATCCGCCCAATCGATTACGACAAGCTTATTCTCTGGTGTAAGAATGACATTATTAAAATGAAAATCTCCGTGCAACATTGATAAATATTCACTTTTATCTTTATTCTTTTCAAGCCATTCAATTATTGGCTTTAGGTCGACGACATTGAATTTATTTATCATCTCTTTTGGAAATTTGATGACATTATCTGTATAGAAATATGGATTTTCATCTAGATCATGTGATTTTACTTTTGGAAACATATTCTTCCAATCAACGTTGTGGATATTAACCATTTCCTGAATAAACAAACGAAAATACTCAATATAATCTTGTTCCGTCTTCTTTTGAAGTAAATAATCAGATAATATCATTCCAGGTATTTTTTCCATTATTAAATAGCTTCTATCAACTATTTTGGATTTTTTCCTCCAGAAATAGGCTTTTGGAACCGAT
>JAEOSP010000125.1 GCA_016840305.1 Candidatus Hodarchaeota archaeon | reverse complement strand
TAATTGTCGAAAGTTCAATAATCTTATATTCAGCTAAATTTGATATATCAGATTTTAAAGCACTTATAATCTCCCACACTTCTAAAGCCGAGTTCAAGTCACCTCGATCCTCATATTTGTCGGCTAATATGTTCCAGAGTGAATCATTTTCAGGATATTCCAATACTAGTTGTTTCATATCTACAATAGTGCCTTTATTTTCTACAATACGGACCATTTCAGCATAAAATTCATTTGGCGGTAGGTAACCAGTTATCCGGTCTATTTCATCACCGTCAGCCTCTGTAAATATTACAGTTGGATATCCTCGAAGTGTATAGCGCGCAACAATATCAATTCCTTCACCTTGTCCTCCGTGCACTTTTTTTGCCAAAAATGATTTATTGATAAAATCTATTACTGTAGAATCACTAAATGTATCAGCGTCCAGCCGATCACACCAACTTCAAGTATCAGTAAAAAGATCAAGCATAACCATTTTATTATCGGCTTGATTTAGAATTTCGTCAAATGTTTTTGTTGTCCAATTAATTTCTATTGTTTTCTGCTGACAGCTTAATAACAGTAATCCCATCAGGATCAGCATAACCTTTTTCATTGTTCTTCCCCACTATTTGTAATGTGTTTTTCAAGTTTTGAGATGACAAATTTTGGTGGTTTTACGGGTTTATCATTTATATTTATAAAGGCATGATTAGTATACCCCGTCACTAACGTAGTAAGAGTTTTTGAATTTATAATTTCATAATATATTTGAAGTATTGGATGCGGTAACTGTTTTATACTTGTATTGACAATAATTTTATCTTCAAAATGTGCTCCTTGCTTGTAATCGCAGTGAGCAGAAACTACCGGAAGAAAATATCCTTCTTTTTCAATCTCGGTAACTTCTAATCCAATTGATTTCAGGAGCTCGGTTCGTGCTTCTTCAAAGAATTCAAAATACCGTGAATAATAGACAATTCCCATCTGGTCAATGTCTTTATAATAAATTTTAATTGGGTGGTTGTGTTGGATCAAATTAGTCAGCGAATTTACCAAGCTTGGCATAGCGTTCTATTCTTGAATCTAATAGGTTTTTGACAGGTATTTTTTTCAGGTCTTCAAGAGCACCTATGAGTGCTTTACTCAAATTATTATAAGTTTCAGTTGGATTTCTATGAGCCCCATCAAATGGTTCAGTAACAATCTCATCACATATTCCCATTTCCATCAAATCAATAGGGATTAATTTTAACGCTTCGGCTGCTGCCTCTGCTTTTGATGCATCATGCCAAAGGATTGAAGCACACCCTTCTGGTGTAATAACCGAATACCAGGTATTTTCTAACATAAGCATTTTATCACAGATTCCAATGCCTAAAGCTCCTCCGCTGGCTCCTTCACCTATTACAACAGAGATAACTGGAGTTTTCAACTTTGAAATCTCAAATAGATTTTTTGCAATTGCTTCGCCCTGGCCACGTTCTTCGGCACCTATTCCAGGATATGCTCCAGGAGTGTCTATCAAAGTGATTACAGGTAATTGAAATTTTTCTGCTAATTTCATTACCCTGAGGGCTTTACGATACCCTTCAGGGTTCATATATCCAAAATTCCTGAAAAGATTTTCTTTCGTATTCCTTCCCTTTTGCTGACCTACAAAAACTACAGAATGGGAATGTAGGGATCCAATGCCGCACACAATAGCATTATCGTCCCCATAGGCACGATCACCATGCAATTCTATAAAATCGTCTGACCAGTAATTAATGTAATCCAAACTGTATGGACGCTCAGGATGCCTTGCGAGTTGAACTCTCTGCCAACGATTGAGATTTGAGAATATATCCTTTACTATTTTCTCACGCTTCAATTCAATTTTCTTCAAATCAGACTTATCACTTGTATCAGGATTAGCTAAGGATTTGATTTCCAGAATTTGTTCATCAAGTTCCTGGATCGGTTTTTCGAAATCTAAATAATAGCTCATATTAATTTAAGAATATTGTTTTTACGATTATTTCCAAATCTAATGTTAGGCTTTGATTCTGGACATAATAATGATCAAGAATGGAATATTCACGGTTTAAATTATTAATATTACGAATACGAGCCAAACCAGTTAAGCCTGGTTTACATATTGATTTTGGATCATTCTCAGAAGATTTAACCAAAGCTGATCCAACAAAACTTATTCTCCCTTTCAATATCGCCCACAGTAATAATAAATCTGCAACAAATCGGCTATTACTTTTGAATTCACTAGAAACAATTTTATTCCCATTTTCTCCCCAATATTCTTCAGATACAATTGATCCTGTTAAGGCATTAATTATAATGATTGGTGAAAAAACAATTAATAACAATGAAGACATGACAATATCAAAAATCCTTTTGGTCAGGCGGTGTAGTCTATGAAAGAGAGTATATTCAATGTTGACAAATGAGTAATCACCAATCTCTTCAATGGAAGCTTTTCCAAGAAGGATTTCCTGGTTTCTGGGTACCATCCTATAAGTGAGCCGTTGATCTTTGGTTTTATCCATAAGATTTAAAATATCTTTATTGGAATAATCTTGAGATGAAAAAATAATTTCGCGCACACCTTGTGTGCGAATAATGGTTTTTACATCTTCAATATTTCCCAAAAATGGACGGGAAAGTTCTTTCGGATCTAGATTCAACTCCCTATCGCAAAAACCTACTATATCTAATCCTGTATCAAACCTCTGTTGAATATTTTCAGCAATTTTTAATGACTGTGGATCTGTTCCAATAATTAATGTACGGCGCATAAACAGAACATTGTGACGTTCCTTAACTGGCCTGAG
>JAEOSP010000124.1 GCA_016840305.1 Candidatus Hodarchaeota archaeon | reverse complement strand
TCTCCATCCTTGGCGTATAAACCATGAATATGAGTAAAATCAGGACCGAATTTTTCGATTTCTAAAAGATCCTCAGTTTGTAATATCATTAGGTCAAATATATGAGCAATTTCAGGAGTTACAATGCTTTCTGCAATTTTGGAAATTATATCTACCGACGCTTCTGTTCCATTATCTGATTTTAATACAATAAGAAAATTGATATCACTCTCTCCGACAACATGAAGACGTTTAGCATAAGAACCATAAATCAATAAGCTCTCAATGTGATCTTTCAGATCAGGATGGTTTGTCATTTTTTCCAAAACTAATTTTACCAACATTTCATATTCGCTTGCTTCATCTCCAATTGTAACAATAGCATCGTCCTTTAAATCCTCCTCTTCCATCAAATTTACTTCTGAAATCACTTCTTTTATCAGTGCTACTGAAGAACGAACCTTTGCTTTCATATCAGGATTCTCTGCTATCACTTGTTTGAGAACTGACGTTAACGAGGCTTCTCCTTGACTCATACGAACCTGCATTGCATATTCTTGTATAAGTTCACGAAAATCTGACTCTTCCATTATTATTACCAACCTCTGAGGATGATATGTGAAAAATTAACATTTATTATTAGATAATTTGCTATTACTCTTAGATTTTAAAAGGCTATGATTTCGTATTGAGGGTTGATTTAAATTTGTAATACCTGACTTAAACCTTCAAAGGATAAATTACGATTGATTTAGTAATTGAATGTATTTCTCAATCCAAGTCGGGTTCCATACATAATCAAAACCTTTTTTGTTATCATTAATTGCCTCTATCCTCTATTTCATTCACTTAAAAGGTTCAAAATTTCAACTTAAATATAATTAGATTGTGAGTAATAAAATGCAAAAACTTCATCAATTTCAACTAAAAATGTTGTTACAAGATTGAAAGCAGTAAATCTAACTTTTTTTCCCTAGTTACTAATCGTAGGTATAAACAAATGATTGATGCACATGCTCATTTATTACCAGATTTTGTGAAAAACATCGATGGTCTAATAAAAAACGCAAGAAAATCAAATTTAAAAGCAATCGTGAATTGTGCAATCGAATCCAATCAGTTTGAATTTGCATGGCATTTAAATGAAGCAAACTCAAATTTTGTATATACAACGCTAGGTTTTGCCCCACAAAAAATAAAAGATTTAAATTTTGATGAAACGATTGAGTTAATTCAAAAATTTCCTAATATTGTTGCCGTAGGAGAAATAGGTTTAGACTATCATTGGATATCTGAGTCTTTTTGGCAAAAAAAGCAAAAAGAAACATTTATTGCTCTGATAGAGTTAGCCAATGCGATTGAAAAACCGATTGTTGTTCACTCTCGTAAAGCTGAAAGTGATTGCATAGATATATTGGCTAAACATGCTGAACAACCTGTATTAATGCATTGTTTCACTGGAAATATGAGTGAAACAGCTAGAGTAATTGACTTTGGCTGGATGATCTCTATCCCTACTGCGGTGGTTAATCGGAAAAAACATAGAAAAATCGCAAAAAAAATTCCTTTGGATAATGCTTTAGTTGAAACCGACACACCTTTTCTTAGTCCTATTCAAGGAAAAAGAAATGAACCTGCGAATGTTAGGTATGCAATTGAAGAGATTGCAGCACTCAAAGGACTTAGTGTTAAAGAGGTTGATGATGCAACAACCAAAAACACTCTTGAATTCTATAGGATAAATTGACAAATATAAGGATGAGTATGTAATGCAACCGTTCACTTATCGTGAAGAATCAATTGAAAAATTCAAATCAACGGAGTTTGATATTCTAATCGTTGGAGGAGGAATAACGGGAGCAGGAATAGCTCGCGATGCTGCTTTAAGAGGGTACTCTGTTGGCCTAGTAGAGAAAGATGATTTTGGTTATGGAACAAGTAGTGGTTCCTCCAAACTTGTACATGCAGGGCTTCGTTATATTGGACAAAAAGAATTTCGCCTCGTTCGTGAAGCGTCAGTAGAAAGAAAGAAAATACTTGAAATGGCTCCTCATATCACAAGACCATTAAAATTTCTTGTTCCTCTTCACTCAGACACTATTCTTAAAAAGAATAAACTGAGACTGGCAGTATGGCTTTATGATCTCTTTGCTAATTTCAGGAATTATACTTTCCATAAAATTTTAGACCCTGAAAAAGCACTGGAATTATTACCAAAAAACATTCGACAAACAAACTTTCAAGGAGCAGCAATGTATGGGGATGGTCAGATGGATGATGCCCGATTAACATTAGAGGTTATACTATCTGCGGAAGAGGCAGGAGCAGTTGTTCTGAATTATTGCTCCGCAGATGAATTTCAGACAGAAAATGAAAACAAGTCAAAAATTCAACTCCGTGACAAAGTAACAGGCAAAGAATTTGCTGTTCAAGCAAAAATAATTATCTTAGCAGGTGGACATTGGAATGATAAGCTTGCCAACATAATAGATGATTCATCCTCCCAAAATATCAGACCTACAAAAGGGATTCATCTCATTACAAAACGCTTCTACGATCTTGATTATGCAGTAGTTGTTCCTGTTGATGACGGGCGGATCATATTTTTAGTACCTTTTGGTGATTATCTTCTTATAGGTACAACCGATACAGATTACTCTAATGATTATGACTACATTCCTGTTGCAGATACTGATGTAAAATATCTTATCGACGCGATTAATTCAATATTTCCAGACTCCCTCTCTGAAACTGACATAGTAAGTGCTTATTCAGGCCTTAGACCATTAATATCTGAAAAATCGAAATCAGAATCCGAGGTTTCACGAAAGCACAGGATCATAACGATAAAACCAAACATTTTTGCTATAGTAGGGGGTAAATACACTACTTACCGATCAATGGCTAAAGAAATGGTTGATTTGGTTGATAACCTCAATGGGCAAACAAATAAGTGTATAACTGATTCAGTCCCCCTTTCTGGTTGGGTTGATACCAGTAGAAAAGGGTGGGATGCTTGGGCAAGAATAGCTAAGGAGAACATGATGATTCGTTACGATATACCTGAGAATATATCTCATCACTTACTACGATATGGAAAACATTATATTCGACTATTAGATGAAATGAGCACTGATCCTGATCTTAAAAAGGTTATTTCAGAACAACGTCCATATTTAATGGGAGAAATCAATTATTTCATAAAGCACGAGAAGGCAGTAACTTTACGGGATGTTTTATTAAGACGTAGTCAAATTCAATTATCCTACGACCAAGGTTTAGATTGCATTAATGAAATAGCAAATCACATGGGGAAAATACTTGAATGGTCTCCCGAAAAAATCGAATCAGAAATACAAGATTACAAAGACTCCCTCGTATGGAAACCTAAATGATAAATTCTTCATATCAGAATGATTTCTGGTCCTTCATCTTTTCTGCATATACGATAAACATCCAAATTACCTCTCGAACAGATAATGGTTTTCCATTGGATGCTTCAGAATTTAGCTC
>JAEOSP010000123.1 GCA_016840305.1 Candidatus Hodarchaeota archaeon | reverse complement strand
CAAATTCTATACTCACATGGGGAGAAAAATTAAATAAAACAATTACAAATTCAAAAGGGAATGTTATATCCTTAGCACGCTTGATGTTTGAGCTTATTCATGGATACATTGAAACTTGGGGTACTGGAGGGGGTTCTTTCAGAAAGCTCTATAAAGGATTCTTGGAAGAACTACTAAGCCATCCTGAGCTTAAGGAAGGTCCTAGGGCATGGAATACCTATGAATTTGGTATTATTGAAGAATGCATTCCTATAATTAGTGATTCTGCTGAAAATTGGACTCTGATCGCAGAAACATTAAAGAATATTGGAGATAAATATAAAGATGATTGTATTAATCATTTGGATTTTCGTGAACTGCATGGTACAGTGCTTAATATTCTTACTAGGGAAGAGGAATTATTTAAAAAATTATCAAAAATTAAAAACTAAGTGAGAATCAAATGGTAGATAATAATTTAGCTGCTCCTTGTGGAATTTATTGTGGTGCCTGTAGGTCATACTTAATACGGAAGAAAAATCTTTTCGTAAAAAAAGGTCTCAAATCAGGATGTTTAGGTTGTAGAATCCGTGATAAAAATTGTACTTTCATTAAAAAAGATTGTCCACCAATTAGAAAAAAGGAATTGGAGTTTTGTTATGAATGTGAAAAATTTCCATGTGCCAATTTGAAGAAAATTGATAATACTTATGTGAGTAGATATAATGTTAGTCCAATTAAGAATCTGAGGAGACTTGAAGAAATTGGGGTTGAATCTTGGCTCAAAGAGAAAATTAAGCTATATAATTGCCCCGAATGTGGTGATGAGATTTGTATACATGATACAGAATGTTATGAATGTGGATTGAAAATCAATCCAAATAAAACCTTGAATAGCAACAATAAAAGAGGAATGAAGTAATAATGTCAAAAATAATTTTAAAAGAATTAAATGCGGAGGGACTTCGAGCTCAATTTCTCAAATATTCTAAAAAAGCATTTGAGAGTATCCCAAAGATTAATAAACCTCGAATCCTTGACATTGGATGCGGTACAGGTATGCTTACATTAGAGTTAGCGAGATTAAGTAATGGAGAAATAACAGGAATTGATATTGACCAGAATGCTTTAAATACATTCAATCAAAAGATTAAGCAAGAAGGACTTTCAGACAGAATAGAAATATTTAATCGTTCAATTTATGATACAAAATTCGAAGATGAGATGTTTGATATTAATTGGGAAGAAGGCGTAATACATTTGCTTGATATCAAGAGAGCTTTACTTGAATGTAATAGAGTGTTGAAGTTAAACGGTTTTATGATTTCAGGGGAAACAACTAAATGGGCACAGAAGAATCTTAAGCATTTCTTAAAATTTGGCTTTCAACTTGTGAAACAAATACCTTGGGAAAAGGAATGTTGGTTGACAGATTATTATTTTCCCTTAGAAAGAAAAATAAATCTTTTACAAAAAAAATATGATAATGTTGGTGAAATCGAAGAAATTAAACGACACTTAAGTGAAATTGAAATGGTAAAAAAAAATCCTTCAGAATTTGATTGTACAACTTATATATTGCAGAAAATAAAATAAAACTGGAGTTAAAATATGGATGTTATTAAAGTAAGAGGAGCAAGAATTCATAATTTAAAGGATATAGATGTAGACATTCCTAAGGGGAAGATGATCTTGATAACAGGTGTATCTGGATCAGGAAAGTCTAGTTTAGCATTCGATATAATATTTGATGAGGGGATGAATCGATATCTTCAATCAATTGGGTTCCCACCTAAGTTTGAAGATGAAAAACCTTTTGATATGATTGAAGGATTAAGTCCGACTGTTGCGGTTGAACAAAGGACAACAAGAGTCTTCAACCCACGATCGACAGTAGGTACAAAAACTGGGATATATAGTTTAATTCGGATGCTTTATGCAACAGAAGGTATCCTTATTTGTCCTATTTGTAAAGAGCCTGTAAATCAATCGACTTTAGAATGTAATTTGTGTGGGATGGTTGTTGAACGTAAGCAAATTAAGCATTTCTCCTTTAATGAACCTTCTGGTATGTGTTTAGCATGTAAAGGTAGAGGATATGAGATGTACTTTACAGAAGAAATGATTGTTCAAGATTATAATAGGAATTT
>JAEOSP010000122.1 GCA_016840305.1 Candidatus Hodarchaeota archaeon | reverse complement strand
TTACTCGATATTTAATTTGGTTTTATTACGAAAGTTTCCTATGAAATCGGTAGGGAAGGTTTAAACAAAGTTGATGAGACTAGATAACTGAATTCATATGACTCAGATGTCTGAAAGCGATTTTGATATTGACGAGTTTAAACTCGATTATAAGCCTAAATATCAGATATTCCATGAATTAATGGCAAAACGTATTAATAAAGTTCTTTTGGTATCATCATATTACGATTCATTCATTCTTGAGGAGGATGGACGACTCTCTGATCAAATTTTTGAGCAATTCCACAATCTAAATCTACGTACCCTACCAGTAATAACAAGAGTAGATACTGCGAATGAAGCCCTTGAACTTATAAAAACAAAAAAATTTGATTTAGTAATTACAATGAGGCGCCTAAGTGATATGGACATCTTTTCTTTTGGGGAAAGGATTAAACAGATTCAGAATATTCCAGTCATACTCCTCCTAAACAATGTAGCTGATGTTCCTTATTTACCAGACCTTTCTACTCATGAGGGTATTGATAGAGCTTTTCTATGGAATGGTGACTCCACAATCTTCATTGCAATTATTAAACATTTGGAAGATCAGCTAAATGTTGCTTATGATACCAGAGTGGGTTTAGTTAGAGTTATTATTGTCATTGAAGATTCTATTCGGTATTATTCTATCTTTCTTCCCTTGATATACTCTGAAATCATGAAACAAATTCATCGTGTGATTTCTGAAGGAGTTAATGATTATCACCATCTTTTACAGATGCGAACAAGACCGAAAATTCTATTAGCATCCAGTTATGAGAAAGCGATGGAATATTATAGAGAACATACACAATTCATAATAGGAGTGATCTCCGATGTTCGTTTTCCTAAAGGAGGAGTTCTTGATGAGAATGCAGGATTCAAATTCATTAAAGAGCTTAAGAAAGATGATTATACCATTCCAATTGCTTTACAATCAAATAACGAAGACAATCGTATTAAAGCTGAAAGTCTTGGTGTTTTCTTCATCAATAAAAATTCAAGAAAGGTGCTTAAAACTATACGTAACTTTATGCTTGCTTATTTGGGTTTTGGAGAATTTAAATTTAGCTTATCAGATGGTACTATAGTGAGTAGGGCAAAAAATATTGTCGAATTAGCTGAATCCATAGCAACAGTACCTGAAGAATCTTTAATTTATCACGGAATTCATGATCACTTTTCGGGGTGGTTAATGAATAGAGGAGAGTTCTCTATAGCGCAAAAATTGAAGCCAAGAAAAGTATCGGAGTTTACGAAAACTGGTGAATTGCGTGAATTTCTTCTTAGATCAGTAAATGCAATTTTGGATGAAAAGACAGGTGGTGTAATCAATGATTTTTCTAAAGAAAGTTATCATCCTGCGATTCGTTTTACTCGATTAAGACCAGGTTCTCTTGGAGGAAAAGGTCGGGGAATTGCTTTTCTTCAATTTCTGCTTAATTCGTTTCTCCTTGCTGATGAATTGTCAAAGATAGTTTCTATACGTATTCCGAAAACATTTGTTATTGGAACCGATGAATTTGATCATTTTATGGAAGAAAATGATGATTTGTATGAAATTGCTTCATCAGATGCTTCTGACAAGAGTATAAAAGCAAATTTTTTGAATGCAAACCTAAATCCTAAATTAATAGATGATCTAAGGTATATTCTGAAGACTCTTACCGGGCCCCTATCAGTTCGTTCATCGAGCCTTCTAGAAGATACTCAATATCAACCGTTTGCTGGTGTTTTCGAGACATATATGCTTCCTAATAATCAAGATTTAGAAACACGAGTAAATCTGCTGTGTGGTGCAATAAAACTAGTTTATGCTTCATCTTTTTTGCGTCAAGCAAAAAGCTACGCTGAATCAACTGGACAGTCCGTTGAAGAGAGTAAGATGGCCATTGTAATTCAGCAAGTAGTTGGTAGAAAACGACCTAATAATTTATCTTATCCGAGTTTTTCTGGTGTTGCTACTTCGTATAATTACTATCCAATTTCTTACATGAAGCCTGAAGATAGAATAGTGTTTTTAGCATTAGGCCTTGGAAAAACCATTGTTGATGGGGGATTATCAGTTCGTTTCTGTCCAAAATATCCTGATGTCAGTTTCTATTCCACACAAGATCAAGCTTTTGCTAATAGCCAGAAAGAGTTTTTTGCTATAGATCTACAAACAGATAATATTACTTTTGATAAGGGAGAGGAGTCTTTTATGAAGAAAGTAAGTATATTTGATGCTGATCCTGAAACCTTAGCAAACGTTGCTGATACTTATGATTATAATGATAATATTCTAAGATCTGGGTATTATGGTCAAGGTGCACCAGTTATAACATTTAATAACCACTTGAAATATGGAAAGTTTCCTTTTGCTGACCTAATTACGAAAATTGTCTCTCTTGGTGAAAGAACCATGGGTAGTTCCGTTGAAATTGAATTTGCGGGAAATTTCCAAACAAATCCAAAGAAACCTACCACGTTCTATCTGTTACAGATCCGTCCTTACACCCAATATGACGTTGTTTTAGATGATGAGAAGGAATATTATCATGAAAGGGAATTATTCATTAAATCAACACTTGCATCTGGAAATAGAGTAATTTCTGATGTTTCTGATGTTGTATTCGTGAAACCTGAAACTTTTGATAAATTAAAAACACATGAAATGGTTAGTGAAGTAGATAAGATTAATAGTTCATTAAGAGAGAAAAAAAGACCATATATTCTAATCGGGTTTGGCAGATGGGGTACATTTGATACCTCATTAGGAATTCCAGTTAAATGGGATAATATTTCGGGTGCACAAGTTATTATTGAAGCAGGATTGAAGGATTTTCAAATAGACCATTCTCAAGGTTCTCACTTTTTTCAAAATATAACCACAGCAAATATTGGATATTTGTACATAAAATTCAAATCCGAAAACGATATGATTGATTGGGATTGGCTTTCAAATCAAGAAAATACTATAACCGAATATCAATATGTGAAACACATCAGAACTAATAATCCATTTTATATTCATATTGATGGACGTAAGCGTGAAGGAATTATATTTAAACCTGATTTATGATCTTTCTACTAAACACTCAGAAACTCATGACTTATTCATCCAATTCTTTAGTCCCTTTTTTATGACGCCACAATTTCTTACCTTGTTTTTCTTTCTCATAATAACGTTTTTCCTCACGAATAATCCGTTTCACACCTTTTGCTTTTCGTGGCATAAGCTAACAGAATTTTCTTTTATATAAATTCTTTTTTATTCATTTTCGATGTAAACTTGAAATTTCTGAATATTTTCGTTTCGTATTCCGTTTTTATAGCCGATAGCTCTCATTTTCGATTATCTCTCTCTCATGAAAATTTAAATCCCAACGAATCTAGTAAATTAATATGGCAACTCAAGAAGAAAATACTGATAAAAAACATGCAAACAAAAAAATAATCATTGAAGACTATTTAATTCGAAAATATGGGAAAGAACCACTCATAACTGAAAAGGAAATGAAACAAAAACAGTGGAACTGGCATTAAAATAAATGTAAAAAAGGGATTGTAAATCCTATTACTTACTTTTTTCATTAATTTTCACGGATTTTCTTTAGAGTAAAAATACACTTAAACAATAAAGAATTATTCTTTCATTAAAAATTATGGAATGAATTGCATGAGAAAACAGTTATTTGTGATATTTAACTACAATAAAGGGATATTTACACATATCATGTTGAATGTACTTGATATGAAAGAGAAAAACTATGAAGTCGGAATAATTTTCGAGAGTGAAGCCTGTAAATTCATCACCGACTTTGAAAAATCGAATAATGAAAAATTTGAGAAGTTGAAGGAAAAAGAGCTAATATTTGCAGTATGTGAAGCATGTGCAAAAGCAATGGGGGCTTTAGAATCAGCAGAACAGCAAGGATTGCCGATAAATGGTAAACTATCAGGTCACCCACCATTGAGAGATTGGATAAAGCTTGGGTATGAAGTTATGATAGTTTAAAGTAGTTAACTAGTGCCATTAAACTCTCAATTATTTTTTGGGAGGCGATTTCTTTCATATTTCTAACAAAAAATTAATCATATTTATCTCATATCTCTTTCTTACCCAATTAAATATTGAATTTATGGACGTAAAGTAAATAAAATATTAAAAGAGATGAACTTAGAAGTGTCAAGTTTCGAAGATTTAGCAGATTTCGGGATGGAATATGCTCGAGACCAAGGTGCCAGTTATTCGGAGGCTAGGTTAATAGATGGACAACGCAGTGTTTTTATGATGCAAAATGGTCATCTAATATCTGGATCCGAGACACCGTGGCAAGGAATTGGTTTTAGGGTACTAATTAACGGTGGTTTATCCTTTATATCTGTAGATAAGCTTATGAAAAACGCTGTAAAAAACGCTATAGACGTAGGTGTGAAATTAGCAAGGAATTCAAACCCTAAGGATAAAATAGATTTTGGTGAGCCAGTTACGAATGTAGCGAAATGGAGCGTGCCAACGAAAGAAAATTTACGTGATGTAACACAAGAAACAATGATTACAAAGCTAGAAGAATTAGATAAAATTGCTGAAAATAACGGAATCAGTACACGTGCGCAAATTTTTGAAGCTCAGAGCTCTAAAAAATACTTAGTAACCTCAGAAGGGACGAAAATCGAAGCTGAGCTATCATTGTTAAAATTTTTTGGACTACTAACAGCTAAAGGTGTCCTTGACTCAGAACAGCGATTTGTTGATTTAACACGTAGCACAGGTTGGGAAGGAACAAAAACTTGGGCTGAAGAATATGATGAAGATTGCTCACGAATAGCCAAAGTGGCTGCACAAGCTGACCATAGATTAAAAGGAAAAGTTGATTTTATTGCAGGCCCAGAAGTTGTCGGTATAATATGCCATGAGAATTGTGGGCATCCAAGTGAAGGGGATAGGATAATGGGACGAGAAGGAGCTCAGGCTGGCGAAAGTTTTTGGCGTGATTTGAAATTAGGAGAGTCGCGAGTAGGTTCCGAACATGTGACCATAGCTGAAGACCCAACTCTCAAAGGGACAGGAGGTTATTATGAATATGATGATGAGGGAGTAAAAGCTAGAGAACGCCTTTTAATAAAAGATGGGATAATAAATGAACCTTTGCTAAATCGTGAATTTGGAGTTCGTTTTGGAATGGGATCAAATGGATCTGCTCGCTCTTCAGATTTTAATAGGGAACCAATTATCCGAATGGCAAATACATACATGAAACCAGGGGACTTTTCTTTAGATGAGCTTGTCGAAGGAGTTAAACATGGTATTTTGATGCATAGTTTTACAGAATGGAATATTGATGATCGACGTTATCAATCAAAATATGTTGGATTTGAATGTTATGAAATTCAAAACGGAATAGTTTCCGAAACTATGGTTAGACGACCAGTTATGGAATTAACATCAATTGGATTGTTTTCATCTATCGATGGCGTATCAAAGGACATTTTTTTCGATTTTCCAGGAATTTGCGGTAAGTCTGACCCACAACAAGGCGTACCAGTATACGCTGGTGGTGGATACATACGTATGCGAGATATAGTACTTGGTTAAGGTGAAAAAAAGATGAGTGATACAATACAGTCATATGTTGATTATGCCATTGAATTAGGTACAAAACAAGGTGTAGATCTGATTTTAGGAATCGGTACTAACAAGGTCCGAAACCAAATTCGCTTCAGTTCAAATAAAGTTGATATTAGTAAACAATGGCAAGCTGATAATCTCGAATTAGTTGTTGTGGTTGGTGGAAATCAACTCGCCATAGGGGAATTTTCACCTCGGGACAAAGATCACGTAAAGGAACGAGTCAATGCTCAAATAAAATTCGCCAAAACTATACCTCCAAGCCCCTTTTATCAAGGGGTTGAATCTACCATTTTAAAATTTTCACCCTTAGCGGGTAACTATGATGATAGGATAGATGACTATGGAGAAAAAGCTGTGAATGTTATTAATAGTTGTATAGACGAAGCAATCAATGAAGGAGCAAAAAGGGTTGCTGGATCATACTTCTTTGGAAAGAAGAACGTATATCTCAATAGTTCTGCTGGTCCTAAGGGATCCCATTCTTCCACTTCATACAATTTAACTGTTCGGGCTTTTCAAGAAGAGCTTGATGCTTCAGGCCAGGGATTAGCAACTGGAAGAATCCCTTCTACTGCGGAAAAGAAGTTACTAGCTGCAGCTGCCACTGCTGGTCGTTTCTCACTTCAACATAAAAACGCCCAATCAGCTAAAGCTGGTACTTATGATATTATAATGAGTCCTACAGTAGCAGCGGATTTAGTTGGTAGTATACCAAACGATGCCAATCCTCTAGCGATTATGATGGGTCGTAGCGCATTAGGAGATAAAATGGGTGAAGAATTAGCTCCAGAGTTTATTAATGTTTCTGATAATGGATTACAGCCAGATGGCCTGAACACATCTCCTTTCGACGATGAAGGAACACCTAGGCAGACTACACCAATATTTAAAGATGGAGTATTGGTAAATTTCATCCATAGTACATCATCTGCAAAAATGTTTCAAGGAGAATCGACTGGAAACGGAGCGATAGTTTCTTTCTGGACAGGAAGTAAATTAATGGCTCCAGCTCCAACAAACTTTGTTTTTGATAATGGTGATCATTCGTTTGATGAATTAATGGATACAAATCGAAAAACCATTTACGTAACGTGTAATTGGTATACTCGTTATACTAGTAAAATATCAACTGAATATAGTACGATTCCTCGTGATGCAGCGTTTCTGGTTGAGAATGGTGAACTTTCTACTCCTATAAAGAATTTTCGAATAAGTGATAATATGTTACGACAATTTGCAAATATTGATGCCCTTGGTAATGATCGTGTGCAAATTCAATGGTGGGAAGTTCAAGTTCCGACTTGGATACCAACTTTAAGGGTGAAAGATTGTCGTATAACAACAGCAACAAAATAAAGAAGATAGCTCCTCAGCTATTTTTTCCTTTTTTCAAATACGAATTAGTTAAAATGAGAAGAATTTTAATTAATTGAAGTAATGATTATTTGGAGGTTAATAATTTTTGAGTCCAGTTTGTAAAAAATGTCACAATTATGTTATGAAATTCCCCTGTTCTCATTGTGGAAGCGATTTGTCTATGCAAGATCGAGTAGAAGGGGAAATAAAGCCTATTGTTCCAGTGGAACTACAGGGAAATTTTGCTGAACCCCCTCCCCCTGAATTTGTTGATAGTCTTCCTGCTAGTACTCCCTCTCCTTCAAAAGCATCTTCTGGACCACTTTATACAGGAGAGTCAAAATCCCGATCAACTGCTTCTTCTTCAACTGGCAGTAGTGTCACACAATCATCATCTAATACAGATTATAGGTTGACATCAATTGAGGGAACACTCGAAGAAATCACGTCACAATTAGCGACTCTAATGAAGAGTCAGAAAGTAATTGAGACAATTCTAACAAAAATCAATTCTGAGCTTCTTAAACTTCGTGGGAAATAAGAAAAATTGTTTGGAATAACAAAACATCTAAATACAATGTCTAATTAGTAATCCTTCTAAATGCTGTTTCTCTTGATTTTTCGAAGGTAAACATTCAGCGACTGCCTGACAAAAAGGGCTGAAAATATTCTGGATAGGCCTAATCGGTCCACTAAAAAGCGCTAAAAGAGCGTCTGTATCATTTTCTTTCCAAGCGATTACCGCTTTATGCATGAGATTGACTATATGATTTTTTTCTCCATCGAAAATTTTTCTTTGCATTGCATTTTTGAGGTGAACTTTGGATCCATGAATTTGAATGAAATCCTCATCGTTCGCAATTTCCTTCAGATTAATTCCGTAAGCTTGAGCAAGAGTTTGTACCTCTCCAAACTCAACAACCGATTCTCCATATGTCCATCGATAAGCCAGATAAAACTGGCCCATTTGGTCCAAGGTTTTGGTCTCTGAAACTTTCAATATCATCTTGAACAGGAAATGGGTGGAAATTGACCTTATAATTTGCAATTGTTCCTGAATTGTAACAATTTTACCTGAATACCTTTGAATTTGTTGATATTAGCTAAAAACCTCCATTCCAGGACCAATAGCCGAGATGAAAAAATCGCCCCCACGTATACCATCTAGCCAAAATCGTTTAATCTGATTTTGAATATTATTTTCAACTTCAGATTGGATCTCTTTAAGATATCCCTTGGTTTTTTGCTTGCTTTTACGGCATACTAAGTAGATCGAGGAAGCTAAAGCAGCGGAAGATCTGGCTCGTAATCGTGTTCTCATTTCTGTATTGATAGGCCAGGATGATGTGATAGTGAAACCTGCTTTTACTAATGATTGAAGCATTGTTTCCCAACCTTCAGATGATTTGTGAGCATAAACAAAAACTGCAATGCCATTTGGCTTCAAAACTCGATGGATTTCATTGAATGCTTTTGCAAGTGATTTTTCAAAGAATTCTTTTGGATTTTGCTGACGACCTTTATTGGCAACGATTTCTAAACGTTTAGGGGTTAAGGGAGTTGAAAATAATTCTGGAAAAATATCTCCTAAGGCTCGTTTAAACCAAACATAAAAAAAATCTGATAAATCCGCATATGGTACATTATCATAATAAGGAGGATCAGTTATGACCGCATCAAAATAATCATCAGGATGTAATAAGTTTGTAGCAGAAGCTTGTTGAATGTGGGCATTTGCATCTGAATTCCAAGAAGCTGCATTAAGATAACGCAGTACCCATTCGGTTTGTTTACTCCAATCTCCATTTGCTCCTGAGAATACATTCAATTCTACATAATCCCAAGCCATTGGAAGAGCAGTTCGACCGAATACATGTTCGATTTTTTCACCTGCAGCATTATAAATTACAAGGTTCGAACATTTATCTGCTAAACGTCCGAGTATGATAGTCAAGTAAGTTAATATAACCTCTGCAATGTTAGGTTCCTTTTTAGCGAGTGAAGAATATTCCTCTCTTATTAATTGTTGAATACCTGTGAGATTCTCTTTTATTTTCAGGAGAAAAAGCACAAGTGATAATAATTGTCGATGATTAAATAGCTGATTCCATTTTTCTAATCCATAATGCTGTACACCGAATCCAAGAGTGCCTAACGGGGGTAAAGACTCGTTAGGGATGAGGGATTTGAATAATTCGTCCTTTTCCATCCTTTTAAAGAGATATTCCGATGCTTTATTGTAAACCTCTATATCAAAAGAGTTTACTGGACGGTAAACCTTTTTAGGGTTTAAGGGATCTCGTAAGATAACAATAGTCATTTGTTGATTAATTTTTCTTTCCTTAGCATATTCTCGAATTTTTTTTGTAGGAATAACTTGATTACAGTATATACACCGAGCAGTTGCTCTAGATACTGTTCCTTCAGACGGATTGAAGTCTATTTCTTTATCTTTTTGAACAACGAATCTAATAGGTGAGTTGGTTTCAGGACTAAAAATAGGTTTATAGGCTATCTGACGTTTTTTATTACGTGCAAGCCAAAAATGTTTGATTAGGGGGACAATTTGCTTACATTGAGGATTATCGCATGGAATAGTTCGACACCAAAGATAACCGATGGGAATTTTCCCATCAGTATCAGCTGGATAAAACTTACCAATTTCTCTCTGAACTTCTTTTTGTATAATTTTTGAGCTTTCTGCAACCAATTCGGCAAGTAAAGGTGTTGAAAGTTTTTGAGGCCATCCTAATGTGACCTTTGATATTAATACAGCGATTGGATTAATATCTGAGGCATAAGTATCACATCCCAGCCGCAATGCCTCTAAGGGTATCGACCCTCCACCAGAAAAAGGGTCTAGTATTTTGGGAGGATTTGATGACCAATTTTTTCTTATCAATTGTCGTGCTTCGTCAATAAGGGGGTGTGAAGGATTTTTCACTACATTCCAGGGAACTATATCAGTAATTAGGTCAAAAATTTTTTTTTCTTCACGTTTTGACTTTGCAACTTTCAATAATGCAGCAAGTATCGTAGCTCGTGAGCTTGCTAGAGGTCTACGTGCCCACCATAGATGAAGAGTACTTGGATGTCCGTGTCTAACGCTTTTTTCATGTCTTGAAGCATTAGAAATATCTTTTAAAGGAATATTTGATTCTATGACACGCTTATCCAAAATGTACCCTCAATCAGAACAAATTCTCTGCAAGAATAACCATAATGTTTGGGGATGGGTTATAGTTGTGAATAAAGACAATATCTTGTCAATATTTGAATAATAGCACGGTTCAAGAATAACATTTTATGGTCAAAACAAAAACTAAACTATCAAAGGGTGCTGCAAATCTTTAATAAAAAGAAAAATAATGAAGGAAGATACTTTCAATTTCTTGAGTATCAAGAAATCAAGCAAATCTTCCAGTAGCTCTCTGAATTTGATCAGTTCTCCGCAATTTCATCTGAATTTCATTGAGGGCTGCACGTTCAAGATCTTTTTGTTGTCGAAGGAACTTTTTCCTATATTGTTTAACAAACTCAGCACTATTCTCTTCTTTCCATCCATATTGTTCTCTCGTATCAGCATATAGCTTGTACCCAAGAGTAGATCTTTCTACCCAACGATCAAGATAATGAAAATCCTTCGCGTAGAATAATAATTGAGGTACTTTTTCTCCATTATTGATCCTATCAGCAAGGAATGTATATTTGTCTTTATTGAATATTTTTAGATTGATATTTGGGTTATTATTGGCTAGATGGACAATTAATGGAACATTAGTCTGAGAATCCCAACACCAATTTGTAGCAATCAACATTAGGTTGATTGGATGTTTGAGATCCACAAAGAAATCCTCTTGCGAGAAATTCTTCTCAATTTTAGAATAGTACAGTTGAGTTCGTTTTGCTTCGTCCTCGGTTCCTTCTTTGAGGAAGTCTTCGAAAGTTGTTCCTGATTCATAAAATTCCTTTGATATTTTGTCAATCATTGTAATCACCTTTGAATATATTAAAAAAACAGGAGGACGAGAATCCTAAGCTAATGCTTCACGGACTTTTACCATAACAGTTTGGGGAGGAACACCACCAACAACATCCCAATTATCATTTATGACGGTTTTTGGTACTCCTTGAACATGATATTTCATAGAAAGTTCTTGAAACTCAGTTGCTTCGACCATATCTGCTGTTATATTTTCATTTAACATCGCTAGTTTGAATGCTGTGAGTACAGCTGTTGGACAGTAAGGACAAGTAGGAGTTACAAAAACTTGAAGATGAAGTGGTTTATCTATAGCTTCTATTTCTTCTACTAAGGCCGAATCAAGATCAGAATCTTTAGTTGTTCCTGACATAATAATACTTTCAATTAAACTCCCAAATTCATAACCTGAAGGAATCCCATAAAAACGTATAACCCCTTTAGCTTTACCTTCAACAACAATGGCAGGATGTCGTTCAATTTTAAATTTTTGCGCTTTTTCACTGTTAATATCGCATTCACAGTGATCTAGAATCACTTTGTCAGACTGAGCTGAAACCTGTGATACCAAGTCTAAAGTTTCATTACACAATAGACAGTGGTCTCTTTGAGTAAACATGTGAAGAGTAACTTCTGAATCAATAGTATTGAACATATCTTTAATTTGGTCTAAAATTTTGTCTTCTATCTTTACTTTATTATCGGACATGATGAAATCACCTTGAATAAGACGAGATAAGAATTATTTATAAATATTGTCTTGCTTGAATATTCGACATAACGCATATATATCCTATGCGTATTTTTATTATATGACAGCAAATGACAAACGAAGCTGATGACATTACTGTAACAGAAGAAATGAAATTGTTAATGAAGCAAGCTGATTTGTGTCAGTCATTAACACATCCATTTCGGTTAAAAATCCTCCAAATGCTGGGTGAAAGTAGAAAAAATGTTAGTGAAATCATGGAGGCTACAAATAAACCTCAGCCTTTCATCTCTCAGCATCTTCGAGTATTACGGGAAAAAGAAGTTGTGCGTACAGAACGTGATGGGAATGAGGTTTTTTACTCATTATCAGATCCAAAAATCGTTAAGATATGTGAACTTGTTGCTGAACTGATTAATAAACGTCAATAGTTATTTTTCCTTTAACTATTCTTCATAGAAATCAGTTTCAAGACGAAATTCGCCTAGTTTTGTATCACAATTCTTATATTTTCTCAAATATTTGTGTCATCAATAGAGTGATTTATATATAGAGAACCCCTAGATGGTTATGAAGTTGACTAACGAATACAAAATTCTTAATGGAGCAATTTGGACCGAGTTTGATGAATTACATGGAGCTATCCCTGTAGCATCGACTCCGACTGATCTCTCCCACGAAATTTCCTTTAGTATCTCCTTACGAGGTATGTCTGTATTTTCTAGTCGTTCTAGAAACATTTCTTATTCGAAAATGATCGCTACCATTCCATTTCCAGAATATGATTTTTTCTCAGTCTCAACTGTGCTATACGAATACTCTGAAAAAAGTCGGGGGGGTATGAAGATTAACTTAATATCAATCCTAATCCCCGCGATCTTGATGGAAAATGCCTGGGTCGATATAAGACAAATTCAAGCGATTTTTCAACAGTACTTCTCATCTTACGAGGGAGCTCCGCTTCAAGACAAGCAAGCAGTAATCGTATCGATAGCTGCAGCAATTGATGAAATTCTTCAAAGAAAACTAGAGATAATCAACCAGGGAGAGAAAATCCGAACTCAGCTGAATGAATATTTAAATTCATACCATGTCTTATCTCTGAAAGAACAAGAACAACAATTGATAAAAACCAGAGTAAAAACTCTGATTCAACTACTTGATCGTGTTTTAGAAGCAGGAGATAATGATCGCATTCAACGTGCTATTCTGAGAATGAACTTCATTTTAGAGCAGGAATTGAGTGAAGAGTTGATTATGATGTATCAACAGTCATTGAGTCAACTTATAATGCTCTAATTTTCTTTTTACTTCATTTTTCTTTACATTAGTACTGCTATTGAGAGAAAAATTAAAGCTCTTGCAATGTAATCTGATATTGTTTGATTAAGATAGGCATCATCGTTTTTTATCAGTTTTAACGATAATAGCCTAGTTATTTTCTTAAATATTCAATATATTGTTTTGTATATCCAAAATTTCTATTGACCACAAGTTGATTAATTATGGCAAAAAAGAAACAGACACGAAAGAAAGCAACCCCTAAAAAAGCAGCCCCTAAAAAAGTAGCACCCAAAAAAGCTACTCCTAAAAAGTTGCTAACTAAACTATACGATAGCACCTCAGTTTATACAACTCATTGGATACGGGATTATGAGGTATCAAAAAAGTTCTATAGCGAGGTTCTTGAATTTCCAGTCAATTTGGAAATACCTGAGGCAGGATGGTATGAATACAAACTTCCAGTAAAAGGAGCAATGCTAGGATTAAGTCAGTACCATGAAGGTGACTTTAAAACAGCTGATTCATTGAATATTTCCATTAAAGATGTAGATCAGGTAAAAAAAGCATTAGAATCTAAAGGAGTTAAAGCTACTGAAATAGTTGATTTACCTGATATGATTTCAATGACAACTATTCAGGATCCTGATGAAAATAATATTTATTTCATTGGTCCACCTAGGATCAAGTCAAAAGAGGATTAGTAAATTCTTTAACTCTCCCTTTATTTTTTATTAAAGATTATATGTTAGATATGACAACACATCGAGATGCATTATCTATGAATTCTGCTGTTCCTATGTTCTTGAGATATTGCAACAAGAATGAATTTGTCTAGCAAACTTCCGTTTCGTTAGAGAAAGAGAAAATCAGAATTTAAATAAGAAAAAAGAGAAAAAGAAGGGAGAGCTAAATAGCTCTTTTAATTGCACCAGGACCCTGTTCTTGATACTCTTTACGAGATACCCAGAGTCTTTGGAAGGTTTTGAGGGATGAGAGAATAGAACCGCCAATCCAGACAGAGTAACGTCGTTCTGGAGGAGCAACAATACGAATCTCTACATTTTCAGGAACCAATTCAGTTAGTTCTTTGTGAAGACGTTCTTTTAATCCAGGGAACATGGTAGATCCACCAGATAGAACAATATTCTGGTATAATTCTTTTCGAAGGTCAATATCACAAAGTTGTACTGATGCATAGATAGCTTCATCTAAAGGAGTTTCTTCTTTTCCAATTGCGCTAGGATTGAAGAAAGCTTCAGGTGCTAAGAACCGTTCTGGACCAATAGTTAAAGTCTCACCATCAGGTAGAGTATATTGTTTTTCCATACCAGAGACTTTTTCAGCCAATTTGAGCTCTTTCTCAGGATCTAAAGCAACATAACATAATCGTTCTTTGATATCTCGAACAATTTCTCTTTCAGCTGAAGATGTTAAAGCACGTCCTCGGGTTCGTAATAACCGTCGTAAATATTCAGTAATATCACGACCTGCAATGTCAATACGACTAATTGCATGGGCAATTGCGAAGCCTTCATATATAGGAACAATGTGTATAACACCATCACCAGCATCTATAACGAGACCAGTGGTTCGGCCAGAAGCATATAAAGATAGAACTGCTTGCATAGATACATACATTGCTGGACAGTTGAAAGTCTCAAAGAGGATTTCAGCCATCTTTTCACGATTCTTGCCAGGATTCAAAGGAGCTTCAGTTAGGAGAATTGGATGTTCGCTGGGATTAACACGTAGGTCATTATGGAATGTATAATGCCAGATTTTTTCCATCGCATCCCAATCGGTAACTACTCCATGAACAATTGGGTATATAAGTTTGAGAACACCTCGTAGGTTCATAGCTTCTTCGCCTACATAGTATTCACGAACATAGTGGTCGACATCGGACATAATGGATTGATATTTGGGGTAACCAATAAGAGTGGGGAAGACAGATCGAGGTTGGTCTTCA
>JAEOSP010000121.1 GCA_016840305.1 Candidatus Hodarchaeota archaeon | reverse complement strand
ATCGAATTGCTTTCATTAACATCGATAAGAAAGTTTTGAACACATATAAATTTGCTTTCAAGTTGCTGAAATTATAACCCCCCCAATGAACGAGCGAAATAATTTGCAAGGGCAAGGATCGAAGAATACTAATGAAATCACTAGATTTAATTGTAAAATCGAGAAATACATCTTTTCTTTTTCCTTTAAATATCTCAATCGCCAAGTTAATATTGTTATCTATTGAGACTAACAAAGATATGTCTTCTCCATTTTTAAAATGAAAAGTCAATTGAAAGTCACAGTTCCTTAGATCTTCAATATATTCTGTATCTGTGTATTCAAACTTGCTTAAATCATAATAACCTTGCATTGCCGAGATATATGCTCTTAGATTTTCTTCAACTGTTTCACAAGAGCGCGCATGGACAAAAAATCCCGGATAACCAATCCATACAAAAGCTAAATATCGATAAAATGATCCCTTTATTGTTTTCTCTCGGGAAAACGCCCATTCAGGGCTATAATATCTACCCCAACACCAATCCATGAGAAGCTCACATTCATCATTTGTCATATGTGTCAATTTTGCCACTGAATGACCTATATCGTATTTTTCCCATTGGTATGACGTTATAGTCCCTTCCTTCGTCATCTCATTAAATAGTAAGCTACCAGGATGAGGTGTTTGTATAGCTAACATGATCTTATCTATTCCCAATCGTGTTGCGTATTCGGGATATTCCTTTACTTGTTCCATTGTTTCATCAGGATCCCCTATCATTAAATATCCTACAACATTAATTTTATTCTGTTTTAAAATTTCAATTGCTTTTTCTACGGCATAAGTTGTAATCCCTTTTTTTAATTTTTTCAACCGTTCTTGATTAGGACTTTCAATTCCAATTGCTATCCACTCTATTCCTATTTCTGCTAATCTTTTAATCAAATCGGGATTCTTAGTAATATGATCCACACGCATTTCACAGAAATATTTAAAGTGAATTTCATATTCCTTGATAAGATCAATGATATCAGAGACTCTTTCACGATCTTGCATAAAATTTGCATCCCATATATGAATTGTGGATAAATTTGGGTTTTCTTTTTGCAGCATTTTCAATTCTGCAACAACATTTTCAGGGGTACGACCTCGCCATCGACCATGTACTGCATTATTTGCACAAAATGTACAAACACCATTACAACCGCGCGACGTAACTACAACTTCATGTTTATTAAAGATTGGGTTCTCTGGACGTAAGCTTCTATCTGGAAATGGTATCAAGTCGAGATTCATTATCTTTTCACGGTCCTGATTATGAAATATAATCCTGTTTTCATCCCTAAAACTTAATCCTTTAACACGAGTCGAAGGCCCATTTAGAACGAGATCTTTAAAAGTAAGTTCTCCTTCTCCACGAACAACAGCATCAATTTCTTGAATGTCAAACATTGCTTCAGGAAGAGCGGAAGGGTGATAACCCCCTACAACAACGTAAGTACCATACCTTTTTGCAATTTTCGCAAGTTTTATTGCGTTAGGAAAGGACGCTGTCATTGTTGAAATTCCTACTAAATCACACTTGCTACCTTCTTTTTCCATCTGCATTAGATAATTATCAAATTTTTCATAGGGGTTAAGATCTATACGCATATCTATGGGCATTGCCACAGAATTAACATGGTCTTTTATTACTGCACTAAGATAGCTGAGTGGTATATTTGCTTCAAAAAAGCTAACATCAAAATAATCACATTCTGCCTTGACTAAAATAATATTCTTGAAATAAACCATTTCTTTTTTCCTCTTACATTGGATGAACTTGTTAGTTCTTGGTAGAACTTGTTAGTTCTTGGTAGAGCTTGTTTATTCTACATACTATTTAAAAGTTATCCAATTATTCATAATATTAAGGATTAAGCAAGAAATCTAAGAAATTGAATTATAATTTCAAATTTATTTCGGATCTCGAACCATTAACCACATTGGCAGATTCAATGGTTCTGGAAGAGTTATTCTTTTTTTAACAGAAAATCCATACTTTTCATAGAGATTTACGTTCTCTTCTTTTTGAGTCTCCAAATATATAGAGATTCTTTCTGTTTCAGCTTTTTCTATAAGTGCTCTTAATAACTTTCCTCCAAAACCTTTTCCTTGAAATTCTTGTGAAACACCCATTATTAATAGATGTATATATGGACCTATATTAAGATTTTTCTTCGCTTCTTCAACAGAATCACTGAGTACTTTCATTATCTTTGATTCGCTTGCTATTTT
>JAEOSP010000120.1 GCA_016840305.1 Candidatus Hodarchaeota archaeon | reverse complement strand
TTACACTTTTATCCAAGAAAATAAAGAAGCCAAAAAGATCATAAAAGATTTATTCAAACTAGTGAAAAAGTTTAAAAAGGGTTCACCTAAAGAAAAAGACATTGATACAACAAAGCCTCTATTTGAGCAATTGAAAGAGATTGAGAAACATTATTTGAGGAAAGAAAACCAACTATTTCCTGCATTAGAACAGAAGAAATTTACCGGTCCTTCCAAGGTGATGTGGACGAAACACGATGAAATACGTGGTTATTTAAAACAGACTGAAACTCATTTTGAAAAACAGGAATGGATCGATTTTTATAAACAGTATAAAACACTTGCATCAGCTATTAAGAAAATGATTTTTCTCGAAGAGAAAATTTTATATCCTACTTCATCGAGGAAACTTACAGATTCTGATTGGGAGAGGATAAAAGAAGGCGAGGGAGCCATTGGCTATGCCTGGATAAAACCTGCAAATCTATGGGATGCCAATTTGGTAAGATCTAAATCATCAGGAATAAATGAAGAGTTAATGAATATCCAGCCTGTCAATCCTGAAGAAGAAAAGGTGAAATTATCACAAGGAAAATTAACTGCAAAACAAATCGATCTTATGTTGAAAAAATTACCTGTAGAAGTAAGTTTTGTAGATGAGAACGATAAAGTCTGCTTTTATACAGATTCTAAAGAACGTATCTTTCCAAGAAGTCCTGAGATTATTGGTAGATTAGTACAAAATTGCCATCCACCTAAAAGCGTGCATATTGTAGAAGATATTCTTAAAAACTTTAAAGAGAAGAAAAAAGATTTTGCAGAATTCTGGATTCCAATGAATGGTAAGTTTGTCTACATAAGTTATTATCCTTTATATGATGACAATGGAGAGTATATGGGTGTGATTGAAACTACCCAGGATGTTTCCCACGTAAAGTCATTAGAAGGTGAACGTCGAATACTGGATTGGTGATAGAAACATCAACATTCGTCAAATTTAGTTTTATATAGTTTTTTAAACAATAAACTATTTTAAATATAGCATTGATTTTGTTCGTGAGAATTCTGCAGTCATTAATCGATAGAGATATATCCCACTAGCCAAATTCTCGCCACTAAATTGAACGGAATGGTTTCCCATTTCCATTTTCTTATCAATCAAAGTTGTAATTTCCCTACCAAGTAAATCATAGACTTTTAAGGACACTTGTTGATCATGAGGAATTGTAAAATTAATTGTTGCAGATAGATTAAAAGGATTAGGGTAATTTTGAAATAATTCATAATCAAATATTGGGATGACTGCAATTTCAACCGGATCATGTCTATGTCTTACTCCCGCGTAATTAACATCTTCTAAAATGTATAAATATGTTTTCTCAAAATGAATATCGCCATCGCTGAAAGTATATTCATGTCGTGAAGGTGAATTACCTGCGCCTTCGATCAATTCAGTATTAATCTTGATGTAGTTTTTTTCATCTGTTAAATTATTAATTTCTTTTTCGGTACGATATAGATTAAAACCCTGATTTTCCAGTTCAGACTCTGTAATCCAACTAATGTGTATTTTATCTTTAACTTGTTTACAAGTAATTTCTGTTAAAGCAACGGGTAATGAATTATCTCCTAATTCAGAAGCGAAAATCCATTGACTAAATCCTGATACATTATTTGCCGTAATTTGATCACCTGATGGATTTCTAGTAATATCTGTATATTCTGCCCAGGTATCATCATCGTCATCTCTTCTGGCCAGGCGCAGTGTACTTTCGTCCTCAATACCATCAGTTGCTGGATTATAAGAAAATGTAATTGAAGTTGTAAAGCCGGTTTTATCAGTATTAATTTTCCAGTATCGTATTGCTGACACATGATGTAAACTCCCCAGTACATTTGTTGTCCCTCCTGGGGGGGGATTATTCACTTCTGTCGTTGTTACATATCCATTAATTCCATTAGTAGAGAAATTCATAGAAATATCCGTGTCAGTGAATGTATAACTCCCTGTTGCATCGACTGTTTGTGTATAAATTACGCCCTGTAAGCTTGCTTCTAATACTTTTTCAATATTTAATTTACCATATCCCCATGTATTATTCGGGATAGTACCGGTATAAGCGTCTGAATCTGTGTTATTAATTAATAGATTTCTAACTTGCCATGGTTGCAGGGTTGGATCTTGATCAAGGAGTAATGCAGCTGCACCTGCTGCAATAGGACATGCCATACTAGTACCTTGCATAATGTAGTAATTAGCAGGACCGAGACCATCATTCGTCCCATCATTATCAATAACCAGCCAGCCTGTCATACTATACACCATTGAATCTCTTGCGGAAATAATTACGCTTCCTGGTGAAGTTAAAGTAATTTTTTGTATACC
>JAEOSP010000119.1 GCA_016840305.1 Candidatus Hodarchaeota archaeon | reverse complement strand
GATAATTTATCTACTAAATGAATCAGGCATCATGGAGTACTTAGGAAGAGCTATCTCCCAAGCCTTCTGGTGGATGAAAACAACCTCTGGCGATTCAATCGGATGGGAGTACGGAGCTGCTTTGCTATCAGGACTTGTTGCAAAAGAGGTTATCATTGGAACATTAGGAGCGCTTCTCACCAACGGGATTGTCGTTTTAGGACAAGCTGCAGGTTTTGGATTACTTGTATTTATTCTATTATATGTTCCATGTGTGGCGACTTTAGCTGTAATTAAAAAGGAGACGAATAGCTGGAAGTGGATGTTATTCTCATTAATATTTACGACGGTGATAGCATATGCATTTTCAGCAGCTGCTTACTTTATTGTACATGCTATTGTAGGAATCTGATAAAGGTGGTGAAAAAATGAAAGAGATTAAGGAAACTGAAAAGAAAGAACCAATAAAAAGTATACCAACAGAGGATATTGAAAAGCATCCAGAGTTATCTCGAGTAATTGAAGAACCACCGAAGGAAAAGAGGTGGAGAAGACGACATTATATTCAAAAACAATTCTTAGAACGATTAGATAAACAAAGGGCTACAAATCTTATCCTTGGATTTTCAATTATTCTTAGCTTAGGATATTTCACATTTGGTTTATTTGGAGTCTTGGCTAATTTTGGTGTTTCAGATAGCTCACCATGGAAGCTTTTTGAGGTGACAGCACTCTTAGGCTGGGATCAGATGAGAGTAACGGGATTTGTCTTAATTATTATCGGATTGATAATGATCTGGTCCGTTCCTTATTATTTATCAAAGAAAACACAGAGAGCAGATTCTTATTTAGTGATAGGGACAGGAATAGGTATAATCTTTGGAATCATCTATGTACTCATAGTTTTAGCTGATGTTTTAACAGCAGTAACTACTAGAATATCAGATGGACCTCCATTCCATATAGTAACCTTCCTCTATATCCCCATAATTCTTGGGATTTTAGCAGTTCCACTCTTCCGAATATTATCAATTCGACATATGGTAATTCTACCAAGTTTAGAGGATGAAGAAAAAATGAGTGTAGTAAGCACTGGAGCTGAATTTGAGAAGGAAGAACTAGAAGAAGGAAAGAAATGGCGTTTTAAACATCATCAATATGAAAGACATCGCAAATTCAAACATTATAGAAGAGATTGGAGAGAAGAGAGGCAGGAATATAAGAAAAAACATAGAAGGCATAAAAGAAGAAGAAGAAAAGATTAGAGAAGTGATACACTATGATGTCAAAACTACTAGCACACTTACGAGCTGGAGGAGATGCAAGTACCTCAACAATCTCAAGAAAATTAGATATTGATGAAGGAACTGCGATTATGCTCTTAGATCGACTTGTAAAAATGGGTTATTTAGAAATAGTAGAGCCCGAATCAGAAGATGAAGACTATTGTCCACCGGACAAGTGTTCGGGGTGTGGAAAAATAACTGCTTGTAGCACCGCACCAAATGTAAAGTTTCGTTTAAAGAAATAATTAGAAAAATGGATTAACTATGGCGGATCCAGATTTGAATAAATTTTTGTAGAAATAAAATCATATTCTCTTCTCCATAAACTCCATAATTCTTTAGATAAATGTATATCAAGTTTGAATCCCATTAATTCTGGTGTCCAAACTTGATCACACATGTAAACATTTTCCTCACTAAATGGAGAGGTAAAGTATTCAGTGTTCAAACAATTTCTCAAGTTTTTCCACACTCGTTTCCGGTTTTGCATTTTTCGAGTAAAATGCAATTTTAGTTCGCTATATTCTCGCACTAGGTTTTCCATGATAATCAGCTGTGTTTCGCGTGTTGATTTACCTCTTTATCGTCCATTCAGGAGTATCATTTTCATTCTTGCTTTTTCTATATCATGTTTTACTTGTTTTCTTATTTGGTTTCGTAATACTAATTTACTTTTTTCCAATTTTTTCACCTCATTTTTTTAGGCTAATTTGTTCTCAATGATCCAATGGCTAGATG
>JAEOSP010000001.1 GCA_016840305.1 Candidatus Hodarchaeota archaeon | reverse complement strand
TACTTCTCTTTCGACCTCGTGTTCCCTTTTTCTTTTCCACAGAGAGTCTTATTCTTGCTTCTCGATCTTTTATTGAGCTGTTTAATAGTTCAGTGATCATTTTTTTTTACACAGCCTTCTATTCTTTTTGGACATTTTGAATTTTTGTTTGAGCTTTTGTTTTTTCACTTTTGCTTATAAAGCTTCCGCTTTACTTACCTCCATTCAGTTTTGAATACAGACTTCCCTAGTTAATGAAGCTCATACGATATATTTAATCTTTTTGTTTTACTTTTGGAGTTAACTCAAATGACAAATTCATCATTATATAATAATAAATCGAATCTTGAAGATGAATATTCTTCTTTATAAAGTAAATGAACTTACTTAATTTATTAAGAATAACTCTCGAAACTCTTCTTCAGGCTTAAAAAATAAAGTGGGAAATTAGGAGATGTTCAGTTTTAACTGTTATAGAAGAGATACATGAGTATTTAAATTCAGAAAAAATTATACATGAAACAATAAGCAAGAAAGGAATGATCTTCTTGAAAGCTAAAACTTTCTTAATTGGATTATTAATCGTAGCAGTTTCTTCATTAGTATTTCTAATCTCACCTGAAGCATTATATTTGCTTTTGCCTTCATTGCTTTTTGCGGGAGTAGCTAGTGGTTTATATGTAGGATATATGAGAAAAAGACCAATAATTAGCTGTTTCTATGATGGATTAATTGTAGGCATTCCTGGTAGTCTAATACAAGCAGCTATATCTATGCCAATATTATGGTATTATCACAGTGTATTCTCACAGCAAAATGCAATAACTATGCTTTTTATGATGATCTTATCTTCGTTTATGTTATGTGGTGTTGTCGGTGTTCCCTCTGGTGCAGCTCTTAGTGGAATGTATTATCGATACTTGAAAAGAGATAGAGGAGAAATGGAATTATATGAAACACTACTTGACGAAAAATCAGATAAAAAAAGTAGAATTGATAAGCTGATGGAATAGTATTTTCATTCTAACGAATAATGATTTTTGGTGGTAATTAACGACGAACTACTTTCTTATCCTAACCCGTGCTTGTAATCTGAAATGCAAGTATTGTGGGGAAGATGCTGCATTTGAGCTTCCTCCTATAGATGTAAACTACTCAATAGAGAGCTTGAGGGATTTTCTGCAACAAGATGATAGTGAAACCACAATTCAATTTTATGGGGGCGAACCATTAATCCGAATACCTTTACTTGAAAAAATCATGGATGAACTATCAGACATAAAACATTGGTCTATACAAACAAATATGATAAATCTTCACAAAATGAAACCCAAGTATCTCACACGTTTAAGTTCTATACTTGTATCTATAGATGGTCGTGAAGAAATAACCGATGCAAATCGTGGGGAAGGAATTTATTCGAAAGTTTTGGAAAACTGTAAAATTGCAAGAAAAAATGGTTTTACAGGGGATTTAGTAGCGAGGATGGCTGTTTCTGAAGTGGCAGATATTTACAAGGAAGTAACTCATTTAGCAAACATACAATCGCCAGGTTTTAATCATATTCATTGGCAAATAGATAGTCAGTGGGATGATGATCCAAAAGCAAGATGGAAGGATTTCGATCACTGGATAAATAATTCATATAATCCTGGGATTTCACAACTTGTTCAATGGTGGTTTGAGAACATGCAGGAAGGTAGACTAATTGGCCTTGTTCCCTTTATTCCTGTGATGAAATCTATTCTTGATGATTCTTCCAGCCCTTTACGTTGTGGAGCTGGTCTTGATTCTTTTGCAATTAATCCTAATGGTTCGATTTCAGTTTGTCCTATTTCTCCGGAATTTGAATTCTCAATAGTAGGAGATATTCAAACTAGTACTCCGAAATCAATAAGAAATTCTATGAAAGTAACAGAACCTTGTCCTTCCTGTAACATATTTGGTTTGTGTGGTGGTCGTTGTTTATTTATTAATCAAACAAAACTGTGGGGTGCGAGCGCATTCAAGAAAGTTTGTGGAACAGTTGAGCATATGGTCTCAGAGCTCAAGGCCATTAAAAACGATGTCCTCCTATTAATTGAAAAAGGAATAATTGATAAAACTGAATTTGATTATCCTAGTTTCAATAATGGATGTGAAATAATACCATAAGACATGGCATTAAATCTTTGAAATTAGCTCTTTAGCCCATTTCCGAACTGCTTTTGCATCTTCTTCTTTTGCCTTAATGAGTGGTTGGCTAAAATCAATTTCACCTATAATCTCATTTCCTTTCAATTTCTTCTTCATAATTTTGAAAGTCTTACCTTTCTGAGTCATTCGACAACAGAACAAAGCTACCTTCTTATCTGACAGTTTTGCTTGTGAGATAAAAGATTTCATTGTTGGTGTGTAACTCAAAGACCATGCTGGAGTTCCTAGAAAGAGCACATCATAATCCTCTGGATTCTTATCAAAGGGTAGTAATTTTGGTTTAAAACCAAAGACTACTTGAGCCCCTCCAATAGGATATTTGAGGAATCCTTTTGTTCTGATTT
>JAEOSP010000118.1 GCA_016840305.1 Candidatus Hodarchaeota archaeon | reverse complement strand
GAATGCTCAGATAGATACAAATTCACCCCTGCCGTGTATAATCCGAAATCCTGATACATTTCCTGAATATCAGGATCAGAGCTAGTTGCTAGGACTTTTAGTGTTTCATTCGCCCAGTATTCTCCAAGTTTCAGAAGATTGAATTTATCTTGTTCAATTAGATCAGGACCTAATATTTCGGAGAGTAATCCCCGAACACTACGTCTAGCCATATCCATTTCAAACAAACGATCCTGAGCATGGCAATAACCAAGAGCAAAAACAATATCACCTAAATCTGAGCCATAGATATGAGGTATACCCCATTCATCTCGAAAAACCTTTACTTCATCTGAAAGACCTGGGTAGGCAAAATTTTCATATTCTAGCACTTCCTGTGGAACTTTCCAAATACCACTCCCAGGTAAAAGAAAAGATCCTAGAGGTGGAATTATTCCTAATGGAGTGAATAAGGCAATAATCAATGTAAAAGAAAAAAAACCTGCAATTAAAACTTTGTAAAGAGTATTTCTTTGACTTTGAATCATAATTTGTTTTACTAGTGCTCGTAAATATAAAACTTTGTCAGTAAATAGGATTGGATTATGATAGAAAGGGGATGAGCTTCAACAGTTTTTTAGTCGATAAATGTTATTTCTGATTTTCTTAACAGAATCGTTAAAGAAAATCGATTTAGAGGTAAAGTATGAAAGAATTTAGAAAAATTTTGCATATTCAACCTAGTAAAGAGGCTATGGAGGGCGCTGGCGTTCGATTGAAGAGAGTTTTAGGACAATCAGATGTTAAAGTTATTGATCCGTTCTTGTTACTAGACGATTTTCATTCAGATGATCCCAATGATTATATTGCTGGATTTCCAGACCATCCCCACCGTGGAATCGAAACTGTGACCTATATGCTCAATGGATACGTTGAACATCAGGATTCAATTGGAAATAAGGGAATAATATCTGGAGGAGACGTTCAATGGATGACTGCGGGAAGTGGAATTATACATTCTGAGATGCCAGCTCAAACTGATGGAGTTTTACACGGATTTCAACTTTGGGTTAATCTACCAAAAAAATTCAAGATGATGAAACCAAGATATCAAGAATTTCTTGAAAAAAATATACCAAAAATTGAATATTCAGAGGGTATTGAGATAAAAATCATTGCGGGAAAATTGAATGGCACTCAAGGGCCAGTTAGAGATATTGTAACAAATCCAGAGTATTTTGACATTAGTATCGAGAAGGAAAAGAGTCTTGAACTCCCAGTATCAAAAGAAAATACAGTTTTTGCCTATGTTTATGATGGGGAGGCTACGATAGAAAATAAACTAGTTGTAAAAGGGAACGTTGTAATTTTCGATGAAGGAAATACTGTGAAAGTTGATAATAAAAATTCACATCCTTTGAAATTTCTATTGATATCAGGAAAACCGATCAAAGAACTGATTGCTTGGTATGGTCCTATTGTTATGAATACCCAGGATGAAATTCAAACAGCTTTTACTGAGTATCGGAATGGGACTTTCATTAAAGGATAAAGAGTTTATTTCTTGATATATTGGATCATCTTTCATGATTTTTAAAAAAAGAAGAATGAAAGAGTAGAAGACTTACCGTTCTCTTATCCGAGAGTAGACTACACTAAGAGAGAGGATGAGGAATAATATCACAAATTCCACCTTTGGAAGGCCATGAATCAGGAAAAACAGCTCCTACGGTTGCTTCGAATAATTTTCCTTAATTACTCCAAGTTGTCTAATTTGGGTAAGCCTTTCAGAACGGTAGATGATATAGGATTTGCATATAAACATTTAAGGATACTTACTTTTAAGACTGATTAAACTTCGCTAGGTGACTAAGGTGGCAATTGAGAAGCTTTACGAAGCGTTGAAGAAATCTTTAGAAGAATACGAACCCGAAAAGGCTAAACAGATTACTAAAGAACTCCTAGAAGCCCAAATCGACCCTCTAAAAGTGTTAGATGAAGTACTAAATCCAACGATGGAAGAAATCGGGGAGAAATTTGATAGGCTGGATATTTTTCTCCCTGATCTTATGGGTGCTGCTGAAGCAATGCAAGCTGCTACCTCTATCTTAACTGAACACATAAAGAAAAGTGCCGATACATCATCCGAAATGAAAGGAAAAGTGATAATAGGAACAGTACAAGGAGATATTCATGAAATTGGGAAAACTATCGTTAAAATCATGCTAGAGGTCTCAGGATTTGAAGTATTTGACTTAGGAAAAGATGTTCCTTCTCTTCAGTTTATTGAAAAAGCTGAAGAAGTTAATGCGGATGTAATAGCTTTATCAGCACTTATGACTACTACAATGCATTCTCAGAGAGAAGTTATTGAACTATTAGAAGCGTTAGGAAAACGTGATAGTTATATAGTGCTTGTCGGTGGTAATCCGACAACTGAAAATTGGAAAAAAGAGATTGGGGCTGATGGATGGGCTGAAACTGCAGTAGAAGCTGCAAAGCTCATTTCTAAAATGATCAGCGGGAACGTGAGATAGATGGTAACTCCTCCTTGGCGTATAAATGAAGTGCTAGATAGAGCACAAAATGGACCAATCTGTTTGGAAAAGGATTTTGATTTCAAACTTTTCATCCCCGAACTTCAAAGAGTGATTAAGGAGTACGATATTAGTTTTGATAAATCAACACCAGTACCATCGGATGATACGCTTGCAGATAGTCTTTGGAAAGCTGCTATGGATTTTTACCTCACAGTAGGAACTCTTTGTACTGACACTTATCGTAGAATTTTGTTTACAGAAGATGAAATCAAAGAAGCATTAGGAAATTTTCCTGGAAGGTTCACATTGGGCTTTGGACGCGATTCAAGAGAAATTACGAGTAGACACATCGAAGATAAACGAAGGCCTTTCTGTCTCTTTTCACCTGACATTACATGTGACGAAGATCTTTTCGTTCCTATGAGTATGGCATATTTACAGGAACCTCTAGCTGATGGCGTTTGTGCTCCAATTCTTGATGAAATTGAGGGTATGCCAATTCGATCTGGTTCTCCATCTGAATTGAAGGGATCTGTCGCGCATGCTATGATGTTTAGAGAGGCTGCAAGACGAGTTGGTCGTCCTGGCATTTTTCTTAAGAGTGTAGGAACCGCAGAATCTGATGCAGCTCAAATCGCTGCCAGTAATCCCGAATGGGGAGAAAGATTAACTGATGGACGATTTGTGGCTAGTGTAACAGAACTGAAAGTGGATAACTCCCTTTTGAACAAAATGGTACATTTTCATACATATGGTTGTTTTGTAGGAGCACTTACGGGGCCTATTTTCGGAGGATTTGCTGGGGGTCCTGAAGGTACTGCTATTGTAGGTCTCGCTTATCATTTACAAGGATTACTTGTGAATCAAGCACATTTCTTAAATTATTTTCCATTTCACTTAAAACACACTTGTAATACCATGCGAGAGCTTCTTTGGGTAATTTCTATGACCTATCAAGCCTTATCTCGGAATAGTAATCTAATTTCCTTGTCGAATGGATTTGCTGCTGCTGGACCATGTACCCCCATGGTCTTAAGAGAGGCTGCAGCTCACTCACTTGTCAGTGTTGTTTCTGGTTCAAATCTTTGGGAAATTGCTGTCGCTAAGAACAAGAATAAGAACTTCGCTACACCTATGGAAGCTAGGATGGCCTGTGAAGTAGGTTGTGGTGCAGCAAAAGAGAAGTTATCAAGAAGTGATGCGAATGAGATTGCACTAGCTCTTCTTAAAACTTATGAAGAAGATATAGAGAACGCACCATTAGGGAAGAGCTTTCGCGAATGTTATGATATACGAAAGGTTAAACCTTCAGTAGAATATATGAATCTCTTCACTGAAATTCAAAAAGAACTTAAGGACATTGGGGTTCCATTCGTATATTAACCTGTTTTCCTAATTCAAATTTGAACATATCCAGATATTATATTAGTTATTTAACACGATACCTACATTGAACTTTTTCACAATATCTATAACGATTTTCCCCGCGCGTTTGTACAATATTTTTACAATATTTATTGCAAATGAATTTGACTTAATTGGTATCATTAAAAAGGGGTCTGTGAGGTGAACTTCAAATTCATAGGCAATAAGAAGTTTAAATATCATTTTCTGATCACTTAGATCCCCCAATTCCTTTCAAGCTATTAGCTTTTTTTTATTGCTTTCAATGAGAAAAAACTTCCGAAATTACCTGAATTCACAAGCACCACTCCTGAAGAAATGAGGAGAAAAGCTAAAATGTGAATTAGAGGATTAATTAGTTCACCAAGAAAAATAACTGAGAAAGTAACACCAAAAACAGGCACCAAAGTAATGAAAATGGCTGCACGGCTTGCATTCAACCGCGATACTCCTTCTAAATAGAACCAATAAGCTCCAATTGTGGATAAAAGGGCTAAATATACAACTCCATACCATATTCGTTCTGGAATTTGGAGATAAAGTTGTGGATCTAAGTATTCAGGACTAATTACTAATGCGATGGGAGTTGTTATTAAGAAGCCAAAGAAGGAAACCCATGAAATCACATAAAGCGATGATGGTTTTTCTAATGAAGAGTAATTGTCCCTGTAAATTCTATATACTACTGTATAAATAGAATAACCAAGAGCAGCCATTAAAATGAAAAGGTCTCCAAGTATTCTATTTGGTACATCAACGTTAGGGGAGAATCCTACAACAATTATTACTCCAAAGAATGCTAAAACGCCCCCTATGATCTTCTTTACTCCAAAACCTTCTTTAAGAAATATTCCTGAAAGGATGAAAACCCAAAAGGGATTCGTAGCAACAATTAGACTCGCATCACTTGCTGCTGTATAATATTCACCTATTAAATACCCAATTTGATAGATTGTTACGGAAGTAAACCCCATTAGTGCTATCGGTTTCCAATTAGATTTAATCAAGGAGAAATTAAGGGTTCCCTCCCTCCATTTCAATAAAGCGAAAAAGCACCATATTACAATGAAATATCTCAATACAGCAATAATCAACGGAGGAATTGTTTCTCCACCTACGTCCTCTGATACTAGCCATCTTCCTAATGGCCAAGAACCTCCCCAAATAATTGTAGCTAAGATTAAGAGAAGATATGCTATTAGAGGGGATGATTGTTTTTCGCTCTGCAAAAGTGGACAACTCTGTGAAAGAATTTTGTTATCAATAGAGACCTTGTCTCTTTGTTTAACGAATGTTAAGAGTTCACTGCTTACTGTTATTAGTTTTTTTCTTCTTTTTTCGATGAGAACAAAATTACCTTTTTTAGGGTAAGTTTAACAAAGAAGCAGCTTCAATTCAGATGTCAGGTCAAGAAATTGCTGCATTTGAGAGGTTGAAGGTATATTGATGCTCAATTGATCTGTCGGAGAAATCTCTTTTTGCTGTAAAGGATAATAGCGAGAATAATTCATCGCTACAGGGCTGCTAGAAGGATTTTCTTGATAAAAAAGTAAACTTGTATCATTGATAGACTCACTGAATATTAATTGCCCGTTGTGTTTAATTTTGATACCTTGGACATTTTTCACAAGTATTTCATCAGCTGCTGTTTGAGTACGTGAGACTATCTCAACGTTGGCTATTCTTGGTCTAATTTCTTCCTTTGTTTGAACATTTATT
>JAEOSP010000117.1 GCA_016840305.1 Candidatus Hodarchaeota archaeon | reverse complement strand
GCAAAAATGTTGGTTTCTTCGTCGGGAGAATTGTTATGGGGAACAATTGGAGGAGGAGCTGTTGAATCACTTGCCATTAAACAAGCTATTATTCAAATCAGTGATAAGACTCCACTTCTGAAAAAATATGACTTAAGTGAAAGTGGACACGAAGATTCGACTGGGATGTTATGTGGAGGGACAATGCAAGTTTATTTTGACATTTTCGGAACGACCAATAAGGTTTTTATTTTTGGTGCAGGCCATATAACTCAGCAGTTATTACCTTTGTTATTCAATCTGGGTTTCACTTCAACTGTCATAGATGACAGACAGGAATATCTAGAGGATAAGATTAAAGAAAAATTACCTGTAGAAACACTTTCAGGTGAATTACCGGGAATTATAGAAAATATTCAATTCACACTGGGAAGTTACGTGATTATTCTCACATATTCTCACAGTTTAGATGAAAAGATTCTACATTTTCTACTTACAAAAAAACTGTCTGAAGTTAAAGAACTGAAATACTTAGGAATGATTGGCAGTAAACGTAAAGTTAAAGAGATCTTTTCACGATTGGAAAAGAAGGGCATAGATAAAAACAAGCTTGACATAGTTCACGCACCTATAGGAGTTCCGATAGGTAGTCAAACACCAGAGGAGATCGCAATATCCATCGCTGCTCAATTAATAGCTGTAAAAAATAAAGAGGAATAAATGCATGTACAATTTTGAAGTTAAATCACCCACCAGTTTAGTTGAAGCATTATCGTTAATGGATCAGTATGGAAAAGATATTGAACCCTTAGCAGGGGGTACTGATGTATTAATAATGGTACGTAATAATTTGGGAAAATGGGGTAATGTACCAAATGTGTTAAACATGCTATCTATACCTCATATGGATTTTATAAATGAAACAGAAAATGCTATAGAAATTGGTCCAACAGTTACACATACTCAAGTGTTGGTAAGCCCAATTATTGCACAACATATACCTGCATTGATAAGAGCTATGGAATATGTTGGATCTCCCCAAATTCGTAATTTAGGTACGATTGTTGGGAATGTTGTACGTGGTTCTCCAGCTGCAGATACTTTGTGTTTATTTTACACCCGAGAAGCGATAATTCGAGTTCAAACAGTTAATAGTGAGAAAGATATTCCAATTAAGGATTTTCTCACAGGTCCAGGTCAAACAATTCTACCAGAAAATGGATTAGTTACAAAAATCATTATTCCAAAACTACCAAAATACCAAAGTGAATATATCAGTCTCCGTCAGCGAAATGCTTTATCGATAGTAGTTATATCTATAGCAATCGAAGTTCTAATGAATGAAGAAAAGTCTCAGCTAGAAGATATTCGGATAGCACTCGGTGCTGTTGCACCTACCATAGTTAGAGCTCCTAAAACGGAACAACTTCTTAGAAAAAATATATTCTCAGAAGATTTAATAGCACAAGCAGAGCAAATGGTGGCAACGGAATGTACACCTATTACAGATGTCAGGTCAAATAAGAGGTACCGACAAGCAATGACAGGTATTCTACTAGGTAGACTTTTGAGAAAATTCCTCTAAAGATAATACTAATCCTGACAATTATACAGATTAAACCCCAATGAAAACACCCTCGCTATCGAAATTCAATCCTTTCACTTAATTCTCAACATATATTAGATAAAGATTTAATTTTTTACCTCTTACTATGTCTGAAACCAGTCCTTTCTCTCAATTGCTTCAGTATATGCGTCCACATCGTAGAACAGTTCTACTTGCTACATTGTTTTCAATATTAAACAAGTTATTCGACTTAGCTCCTCCGTTTTTAATTTCAGCTGCAGTGGATATTGCTGTAAGAGGAGAAAATTCCATTTTTGCTATATTTAGCCAAGATATACGAACTCAATTCTTATATCTTGGAATTGTGACATTTATTATTTGGGGTTGTGAATCTCTCTTTGAGTATGTTTACAAAATCTATTGGCGTAATTTGGCTCAAACTGTAGAGCACGAGCTCCGAATGGATGCATACAAGAATCTTCAAACTTTAGAACTGGAATACTTCGAAGCAAGACAGACAGGAGGATTAATGTCAATATTAAATGATGATGTTAACCAATTAGAACGATTTCTAGATATCAGTGCCAATGATTTAATTCAAATAACCGTTACTGCTATTACAATTTCTTTAGCATTTTTCTTACTCTCTCCGCAGGTTGCTTGGCTCGCTATGATACCAATGCCATTTATTCTAGCTTTTTCTATTTTGTTCCAGAAAAGATTAGAACCAAAATATCAAGTTGTCCGAGAAAAAGTTGGTATACTTTCAGGCAATCTTTCTAATAACCTAACTGGAATTGCTACCATAAAGAGCTATACAACAGAGAAATTTGAGGAAGAAAGAATTTCACTTTCATCAAATGACTACCGTGAAAGCAACCGAGAGGCTATTAAGTATAGCTCTGCTTTTTCTCCATTAATACGTATGATAATAGTTGTTGGATTTACCTTAATGCTTATCTTTGGTGGTTTTCTAACAATAAATGGAGAACTTGAAGTAGCTGCTTATAGTGCTATGATTTTCTTGACTCAACGTTTATTGTGGCCCTTAACTAGAATGGGTGAAACACTGGATCAATACCAGAGGGCAATGGCATCAACTAGACGTATCATGGAACTCTTAGAAACTGAAACCAAGATCAAATCAGGATCTGTCAATTTACCGCTTGAAAAAATTAAGGGTAGTATTACTTTCAAGGATGTAAGCTTTTCCTACCATAAACGAGAGTCCGTTTTTTCAAATTTTTCTGTTAATATTGATTCAGGTCAAACTATTGCCTTTGTTGGCAGTACTGGTTCAGGAAAGACCACTATTGTAAAATTATTACTACGTTTGTATGACCCAAACAGTGGTGGACTTTACTTAGACGGTATTAATCTTAAGGATCTAAATATCCAAGACTTACGAAGGGGGATAGGACTCGTATCACAAGATACATTTCTGATCGATGGCACCGTTAAAGAAAACATTGCTTATGGAAAGACAAATCCTTCAATGGATAGTATAATTGAAGCCGCAAAAGTTGCAGAAGTCCATGATTTCATTATAAATACATTACCTGATGGATATGATACCTTAGTGGGAGAAAGAGGACAAAGATTGAGTGGTGGCCAACGACAACGAATTTCTATTGCACGTGCAGTACTGAAAGATCCACCAATTCTTGTTTTAGATGAAGCAACGAGTAGTGTTGATAATGAAACAGAAGCTGCTATCCAAAGGTCACTTGAGAAGATTATCCTTGATAGAACAACAATTCTAATAGCTCATAGACTTAGTACGATTCGCAATGCTGATAAAATATATGTTATTGAAAATGGCGAGATAATCGAACAAGGTACACACGAAGAACTCGTTAAAGCAAACAAATTGTATACTAATCTGTGGAATGTTCAAACGGGTAAAGCTGTATGGCATTAATCCATCCATTTTTCTAGAGACGCTTGGGAATAGAATATAATATCGCTCTCTGAATTTTGTTTCTCCTCAAATTTCCTTAAATTTCTCTTCTCTAAATCAAGCAACTTCTTCTTCCTCCAAAGACCACCCCCATACCCAGTTAAATCTCCATTGTTTCCTATCACACGATGGCAAGGTATGATTATTGCAATATTATTATCTCCATTTGCGTTTCCTACTGCTCTTACCGCAGAAGGCCGATTGATAGCACTTGCAATCTCATTATAACTTCTGGTTTCCCCGTAAGGAATTTTTGCTAATTCTTGCCATACTTCAAGCTGAAAAGTTGTTCCTCTAACATCCAAGGGAACTGAAAAATTGTTCAACTCACCATTGAAATAACCTGTGACTTCTATCCGCAGTTTTTCGAGTATTTTAGTTGTACCGTAGAGGAGGGGCAGACGATGTTTCTTCTCTAGTTTTGTGAGGATTGTATTCAAGCTTTTCCTATCAACAAATTCCAAAAGACAAATACCTTTGTCCGTTGTACCACCTATCATTCTACCTAAGTTACTGTCAAGTATTCGCCAAGTAATAGCAGTATTCATTAATATACCTCGGGTAAAGGGCCAAATTCTTGTTTGTAAGCATGAATAAATCCTTCTTTGGATTGATATCCAACCAATTTATATACGCCTTTAACATCTGTGCCCTTTTCTAGCAATCTTTTGGCTTGTAACATCCGTAGCTTACGATGATATGCCAGTAGACTAACTTTCTGATGAAATTTGAAGTATCTTCGGATAGTAGTGATGTCAACATCCGCAATATCCATCAATTCTGTTTCTGTAATTTTTCTATCCAAATTATTTTTCATATGCTCTTTGATCTTTTCAAGCCATTTTGGCTCCACAAAGGGATAAAACTCTGATTTACATCTCTTACATCCATGAAAACCATTTTTCACTGCTTCTTCTCTTGTTGAAAAGAAAAGAATATTCTTTTCTAATGGAAATCTAGCTTTACAAGAGGGTAAACAATATATTTTGGTTGTCTGAACGCCTAGCCAAAATTTTCCATCATAAGATGGGTCACATGTCCTTGCTGCCTTAACCATAGTCTCAAATGTGAACTGATTACTTTTTCCCATAACAAATACACGTATAACTTAGCCTATTTAAATCTTTCACTCATTATAGGTAGAAAATGTAAAAATTTTCGGGTAAGGATATTTAGGAGTTTTGAAAAAGCTTTTATATATATTTAGTACTCATATTTGCTATTTAATTGGAATTAAAATTGTATAAACTAATTTCTAAAAGAATATATCTCTGTTTAACTTCAATAATTATCATTGGATATTTCATATCCTTAGTAGAAAGGGAGGATTAGTTTGATACAAAGGAAGATTACTTTTCAGAGTATTTTGGTAAAGTGAAATGAAGTATGGTACCAGTTGGAGTATTGTCAGTCACCCAAATTTCTCCAGCAAAAAACTCTATGGCAGATTTAGCAATAGTTAAACCAAGACCAGTTCCTTTATCTACACCAAAGGATACAAAAGGTTTGAATATTTCTTCTTTCAATTCAGAGGGAATTCCAGTTCCCTGATCAGCAATTTTGATATGCCACAGTAATTCTTTCTCAGCCTCTACTGTCGCAGTTATAGTTGTATTCGAAGGACTGATTTTAATTGCGTTTTGTAAAAGATTTTGGATGACTGAAAACAATGCAACGTTAGCCCATACAATAGCGATATCAGAAGAGGGAGTGAAATCACAACGTACACCCTTTCTTGCGCATTCAGGAGATAAGGCTTCCATAGCATCAACCATCAACTGGTTCAGATCAAACTTTTGAAATAATTGGGATTTCAAATCATCAATCTTTAAGTACTCAGTAACTTGATTGATTGTATTTAAAATAGCAGTTGACTTTACATCAATTGCTTCCAAACTTTGTTTTACTTCGAGAGAGTCTTTTGTTTCAATAGCAAGTTCAGAATAACCTTTAAGGACATTTAAATGATTTCTAAGATCGTGAGATAATAATTGGAGAATTACTTCCTGCATCTGGTTTTTCTGACGAAGTAATGTTTCTGCATTCCTTCGTGCTCCAATATCTCGGATGATAAGGATTATTCCAATAACTTTGTTCATTTGGCGCAGAGGGGTTGCGAGAATATTTAAGTAGCGTTTAAGCACTGTTTCACTAGAATCTACTAATTCGATATCAAGATCAAAAATCTTAAGTTCATTATCAATTACTTTGATTAACCCTGAATATAATGTATCTAAATTAATAGCTATTCGTAACCGTTGTTGTGATAAGTTATTGAAAATTGATCTTATATCTTGATTAAATATCTTATCAGTTGACAAATTGAAAAATAACTCTTCACGTGCAGCTTTATTGATATCAATTATCTTTAGATTGGTATTGAGCACAACTAACATATCATGAATATCCTCAAACACATATTGGCGAGCAATTGGAAGGATATCCAAGAAACCAACTTCAAATAGAGCGTATGTGAACAAAACAAAGGCAAAAATAAATGAAATGGGAGTGAGATCTAGAAAACTTAAATCACCTATTTCTATTCCAGTAACTCTAATGATATTCCCAACAATTGGAAAAGCTGCTCCTATCAAGAAAATAATTAATTGTTTCTGAAGTAACTTTTCTTGTTCGCTAATTGACCGATATTTCTGAACAATTAAAAAAAATGCACAAAGGAGTAAAATATAGGAATAAATAGTATTTGAATAAAAAAATGGTCCATAATTATAATCAATTCGTGGAAAAGGTGCTCCAGGAATGAATATCGTAGAAATATAATACAGGTGATGAAAGTCATTTGTAAACATAAGCGTATAGTGAATAAGGGGAGGAAAAAATAAGAGGAGAAGAAGTTTTCGCTCAAAAAAGGCATAATCCTTGGTTAAGTAAAGAATGAAGAAGAAGAAGAAAACAGGAAGACTAACAATGCCGAAATATTGAATGTAATTAAGAACTACCATCGTATTGTAGTCAGTAGCCGCAATATCAAGTGTATAGCCAAATGCCCAAATTACCGCTGATCCTATTAAGAGTATAAAATAAGTATTAAGGCGTGATTTTGCCCGAAAAAACATAGGGTAAATTAGTAAAAATATACCGAGAAGGGTAACAAATCCCATAATCAAAGCATAAAGTGAAAACTCGAAGAGCATGATATCCATTCCTATAAACTGGAACTTTCTTTTAAGAATATTGATTAAAATCTAAATTTCTTAGAAAAAAAAAGAAAAAAATGAAAAAATTCTTATTTCTTGTAATTCTCATTTATCGCCTTTAAAACACGATCAGGGGTGTAAGGGGGTTCAGTAATACGCACACCGATAGCATCATAGATAGCATTGCTAATACATGGCATAGGGCCGTTGATATTAATTTCAGCAACACTTTTCGCGCCATGCGGTCCGCTAGGTTCATAAGTGGGAACAATGATTGTCTCAATTTCGGGTAGATCAATTGCTGTCATAATTTTGTAATTTCCAAATGATGGATTTAACATTCTTCCCTTTTCATTAAAGATATACTGTTCACTAAGAGCATATGAGAGACCGTTAGCTAAAGCTCCTTCACTTTGTCCAATAACAAGAGAAGGATTGATAGGAGTTCCACAATCAACTGCGATCACGTATCGTAATACTCTAACACGTCCTGTTTCTGTATCAACTTCCACCTCCGCGAAATGAGCAGCAAAGGGAGGAGGTGATTTACGAGATAATTCAGATGCTACCGCTCCAATCTGTGTTTGATGATCAGAGTACAAAGATTTGGTTCCTATCTCAGAGAATGTGATATTTTTGCCTGATTGTTTGTGAACAACTGATTTATTCTCTAATTCTAACTCGTCTTTTGGCAAATTCAATAATTTAGACGCATAATCAAGTAATTGATTTTTGATTTTATTTGCTAAATTAACACAAGCTTGGCCAGATAGATAAGTTGTTGATGAAGCATAAGCCCCTTTATCAAAAGGAGTAGTATCAGTATCAGAGCTAATAACTAAAACATCTGACGCGTCGATAGTCAAACTTTCAGCAAATATTTGAGCTAAAATAGTATCACTTCCAGTACCAATATCTGTTGCACCAACAAGAAGATTAAAAGAACCATCTTCATTCATCTTTGCATAGCCAGCTGCCATATCTACGTAGGGAATCGAAGATCCTTGCATTAAACAAACTAAACCAAAACCACGTTTTTTGGTAGGAGTATTGTTCGTACTTTTAATTTCATCACGATTCCACCAATTTATTCTTTCAGCACCTTGATTAATACATTCAGATAAGCCAACAGAATCTACAGTTTGCTCAACACCTTCAGTACCTTCACCAAGTGCTTTAAAAATGGGTGAGGTTTCTCCCTCCTTAATATGGTTCATAAGACGAAATTTAGCTTGATCCGTCTTGATAGCCAATGCAAGCTCATCCATGACGATTTCCATGCCTAAAGCAGCCTGAGTAGCTCCATATCCCCTATAAGCGCCAGCTACAGGGAGATTTGTATAAACAGTGTCACCAACGAATCGAATATTTTCACAGTGATATAAAGGAAGGGTTTTACTCCCCGTATTGCTCAGAACTGTGAGTGCATGTGAACCATAAGCACCTGTATTACTAGTAATTTTCATATCCATCGCTGTAATAGTTCCATCTTTCTTTACTCCTGCCTTAAAGTAGGTAGTCATTGGATGTCGTGTTCGGGCAGATATGAATTCTTCCTTTCGTGTATATTCAAACTTAACAGGTCTTTTTAATTCCCAAGCAAAAGAAGCAGCAATTGCTTCTGTCAGTATTTCTTGTTTTGTACCAAATCCTCCTCCTATTCTTGGTTTAATTACACGTATCTGCTTGAGAGGAATTTCAAGTATTTGTGCAAGTATTCTCCTGACATGAAAAGGAACCTGTGTAGAGGTTCTAACTACAAGCCTATCATAATCATCTATATATGCAATACTTATGTGAGGTTCGATTGGACAGTGTTGGCCGTAATGGTTTCTCACAGTTTTTTCTACAACTACATCTGCTTCTTTGAACCCCTTTTCTAAGTCTCCAATACTCGCATCAAGATGTGCTGCATGATTTTTGGAAGGATCGTAAAAAACTGGAATTATGTACTTTGCCTCTCCTTCATTGTGGATAACTGATTTATGACCCAATGATTTATCGTGGTCAAGAACTGGTTCATGAACGTCATATTCCACTTTTATGAGATCCAAAGCTTGTTCTGCAATTTCCAACGTTTCTGCTGCTATAGCTGCCACACGATCTCCTACGTACTTTACTCTTCTATTGAATAATCGCATATCATATGGACTTGGTTCTGGGTATCCCTGACCCGCACTTGTATGCAAAACCTGAGAACAGTTCTTATATGTTAAAATACTCAATACACCAGGTATTTTTTCAGCTTCAGACGTATCAATTGTAATAATGTCAGCTAAAGCATGAGGACTCCAGAGCATTTTAACGTGTACTAAATTACGAAATTCTTTATCATCAGTGAACATAGGTTTGCCGAGAGCTAAGCTCAGAGCATCTTTTTTGGGAACACTTTTTGTAACAACACGTCCATCGTAAACTTTCTGATTCATTACTTTTCACCTCTCATAATAGCGGCCGCTTTTAATACGGCCTCTATCTGACCTTTGTAACCAGTACATCGGCATAGATTTCCATCTAAAGCCATTTTCACTTCTTCTTTAGTTGGATTCGAATTATGATCTAGCAAGTTTTTTGCTGATAAAAGCATGCCAGGAATGCAAAATCCGCATTGAATCGTTCCAGCATCTACAAATGCTTGTTGGACTGGATGAGGTTTTTCACGAGTTCCAATTCCCTCTATTGTTGTTATCGTACCGTTTTGTACCTGTGCTGCTAGCATAATACATGATTTAACCGCTCTATCATTATATATAATTGTACAGGATCCACATGTTCCTTCATTACAACCCTTTTTTACTCCTTTGTATCCTTCCCTTCGAAGAACGTCTAATAAGAGTTCATTTGGGCTAATTTTGATACTCTTCTTAATTCCATTGATCGTTACATCTAAGATTTGGCTCATCGATTATCCTCCTGTAATTGCTGAAGCATTCTTTTAAATAATGCGCCTAGTAATTGCTTTCGGTATTCCTTGCTTGATCTATAATCATTAGAAATAGTAACAGATGATTGAAGTGTAGAAACAGCTTTCTCGATATTTAGCTCCTCCAATGATTGTCCTTTGAGCAAATTTTCAACTTCTGTTACCCTTTTGACCTTAGTAATTCTCGATACTGCTATTCGTGAATCAGCTATCTTGCCATCGTTTATCTTAACAGCAAATGCCATGGTTAACCAAGTATAATCAGCTGCTATTAAAGCGAATTTTTCGTAGAAATGTTTCCAATCGTCTCTTATCGGGAAATGTACCTTTGTGATTAATTCTCCTTTAGATACGCCAATACCTTTGAAGTAATCCTTTGCATTATTCCTGTAGGACTCTCTATTTGATTGCAGTATTTCTATCTCTGCATCAAGGGTTAATAATACGACTGGTAACCCTGCCCACACATATAAGCGTGCAATATTTCCTCCAAGAGTTATAATATTTCGTAAAGGTGTATCTGCACATAGCTGACATGCTTTTTTTAACACTCCATTCCCAATCTTCTCAACAAGATTGGATTCATACATATCTGTAAGTGTTGATGTAGAACCTATTTCTATTGTTGAGTCGGCTTTTGTTATTCCGTTTAATCCTAGTTGCATGATATCAACT
>JAEOSP010000116.1 GCA_016840305.1 Candidatus Hodarchaeota archaeon | reverse complement strand
CCACGAACTCAATCCGAGATCAATCAGGAGACTGGTATTCCCCTCTCGAACATTTCTCGTGTTATTGATCAACTTGAACAAGAAGCATTAATTGAGAATTTGACCCCATTTCAGAGTATAGGCGCTCTATATCAACTTACACACCTTGCCCTCGAATTTAAATCAGAATTCGAAAAACATGTGAGATTTCGAGAAACAAGTTTCAAAAAATAAATGAAAAATCTAATAATATGTGATAATTATAAGCACTAGCATTAACTGCTTTTTGGTTCTCAATAAGAAAAAAATCATTAAGTGATGGAATAACGAGACTTGTCTAGATTTGAACCATGATAGTTTCCAATAGGCTCTGAGGATAGGTAATAAATTGTTTCGACGGATCTTTTGGCAGTAGTGTGAAATTGTGTGTTATCTCTCATCTTCTCTGCCATAGCTTTGCTATGCATTATTACGAAGTGCTAAAGGATATCAAGCTCTTCAGTGATCAGCTTAACCATGAGAGTATAACCATAACTACTCGATATTTAAGGATTGGTCACGAGTATAGCATGAGGAAAACACTAAAATTGTTTGAATATTATAGAGATATTTTTTGTGCAAACAAGTAGAGAGATGGGATGAAAATGAATTGCATTGAGTCATTGTGTATTGGACATAAATATGCAAGTTCCGTGTTTTTAATGAGAAGGTCTTCATCTGCAGGAAGAAGAAAAGGTGTAAATATTCCACCTTGTATTTCTGAGATTGGTGAATGGATCACAGTCCATGTATTTTACACAATCGTTAACAAACGAAAAAAGGATGAAATAGACAATATTCATGTGAAAATAAGAAAGATTATTAAGGATATTGAAGAGAAATATAGCAAAGAACTGGCCGATCCTGATTTGTGGATTAATAGTCCAAGTAAATTGCCAGAAATACAATGGTTAGCTTTAAGGGGGAAAACTCAAATGTTCTCAGAGATTGGCTCAATTGTATCCTCATATTTTCCTGAACTATGTCATAGAGTCATATAATTGAGATTAAATAATACACATACTAGGATATAATGAACTTATTTCATTGGATATTCAACATTCTCTCTAAAGGGGATGTCATGAGAGAAGAAAACTCTTTTTGATTTAAAATGAAAGTGTTAACTTTCATAAACAGTTTTTAAGGAATATAAATATGTCAAGGAATATCATTAAGGAATGTTAAGAATTGGCATGAAATGACTTTTGTAATTGGAATGTATTTTCCTATAAGTGTCGAAATTTAATAGAATCAGACCAACGGATGAATAGACGAAGATTATTCTTGATCCATACTTGAAACTACGATTGAAGGGTTTGTTATCTCTGGATTTACATGGGTTGTTCTTCGGCTTTGATGATTTTATCACCTTTGGTACCCGAACTGTAAAGGATAGATCCCTTTCCACCCACAACTAGATAGTCCAATCCTTTCGTGACGGATCCTTTGATGATGCCCCCTTGCTGGGTGACGAGGTCACTGACTTGCTTTCGTGTTAGGGGTTTGTCACTATCTTTTTGTTTTGTAGAGAATCCTCCTGTCAAACAGAATGTTTTTCCCTCAAACTCAATTGCCATTTATACCCTCTCATTGGTTTTTAGTCGGTTTGTTCTATTATTGATACTTAAGAGCTTAAAAAATATTTCAAGAGAGAGGAAATAGTCCAAGAAAAACAGGGTTGAATAATCAAATTTGTTGTTTATGATTTCGATTGCAGTTCAAATAGTCAATCTCTACATAAGTTGGACCTTAATTTTGAAATCCGAAAGATGCTGGAAGGAATTTATTGTCCCTTTGACTTATTTGTGGTGAATATACATCCTTTCCATTTTCAGAAAGATCTTCTAGAGAGAAGAGCACAATATGACTCCATCGAGTACAAGGAATAAGTGCCTGAAATATTACTGATAAAAAAAATCTGGTCACCCACTAGTTGGGGTGCCAAGGTGTGTTTTGCAGAAAGTAACGATTCAATTGGGAATTGGGACAATTTTATCTCCTTTTTCAGTTGTTAACAAGAGAGTTTAGTTTATTTTGATTTTCTCCTTCTTAAATGCACAACTGTTACTCCAATCAATGCCAACAAAATAACTGATATTCCAAAGGGGGCCTCCGCGATAACCTCTGTCTTGGTCAGAATGATGGTCGTATATATCGTGAGATACTCAATCACAACAGTAGTATACTTCGTGGTGATGACTGGTTCTACCTCTGTAATAATGAGTTCGAGATTTGCATAATTATCATCAAAGGTATCATCATACAAGGTGAAGGTGAAATTGTAGTCTCCTACTTCCGTTAAAGCTAATTCAAAGGTCTCACTGAAGCCATTTACAGATATTTCGGTTCTATATAATTCGCGAGACTTACTTATGATGATAAACACGTCCACAAGGAATGACGACCCAGTAGCTGTT
>JAEOSP010000115.1 GCA_016840305.1 Candidatus Hodarchaeota archaeon | reverse complement strand
TCAATGTCTGGACACCTCTAGAAGATAAATTCAGCAATTCAGGATCTGAACCCTTGAAATTTGAAATCGAAGGAGTATCAACCTCAAAAATTTATCCGAGTAAGGACAAAACTTCGATAATTCAACCTGGAGATACTTGGACTCAAAATTTCTACATTCTACCAAACAAAACAAAGAAAGTAGATATTCGTATCAGAATTGTTCCAAGACGAGGACAAACACAGTTTAAGCAAGATGTAGAAGATGACACCGTTATCGAAGTAACAGGTTCGACTGTTGATCCGGGTAAAAATCAAATAGGGTTGTTTCAATTTTCAGGAATTAATTTCTCAGTTGCTGGGTTATCGATAATTTGGGGCGACATTGTTGAATTCCTTAATGATCCACTTGATGTTTTAAAAAGCACTGGGGCAGATTGGGGCAAGCTAGGTCTTGTCGTGCTGTTTGAGGCATTGCTTTTTGCACCATTAGTATGGTTACTCTATACACTACATAAAAGAAAACAAGTAGTTGACGATCTAAAACTTGCCTTTTCAAGTGATTTAACATCGTACAATATTGAAGAACAGGTTGCTAAGACTCGAACATTCATTTCAAAGATTCTTATTCAATATCCAACATTGTTTATAAGATTTTTCAGGGTCATTATAGTGATTGCCTCAATTGGTACTGTTGGTTTCTTTGGATATGAAGGTTACAAAGCTTATGATGATGGAGAATATGAAACATCTGATCCAATGTTAATTTTCTATGGAAGTATATTTACACTTGTATTTTGGGTAATTGCGATACGAGCCATTGATTTTCTTTCAGATTTTGGGAAGAAACGATTTGCAAATTGGCTTGTTGAAAAAGGGGACTTCATCGTTCAATTTAGACCACTAAAAAAATTCCGTGTTGATACACCAACTGAAGTATTAGTGGTTGCAAGAAACCCAACAAAAGCAAATGGTTTGCGTATTGCCTTTCAAGCACAGGATGCAATCACTCCTCCATTAGTTGAATTACATATAGCACCTAATGAAACTGTAACTTTCAAGATTAGTATTACACCAGAAGAAATCAAAAGTAGTGATTTGCTGGCACTTGCTTATCCATTTTTCGACGAAGAAGGTAATGAATTGAACTTTTATGAAACAGAACCCATTGGTAAGCAAGAAATTAGATATGATATTGAGCCACAAACTTCGATCGGTTTAACAAAAGACCAACGTGATAACCTATTGAAAGGAATTGGTGCTGTAGGTATTATAGGAACAGCCATGACTTTTGTTAACAGTTATATTCCTAATATTGATAATATTACTCAATTAGTCAAAGAAAATGCTCCTTTCTTTGCAATTTTTCAGATCCCATTTGTATGGGCTTGGTTATATTATCAAAATCACATAAAGAACTGATTTTTTTATATTACAACAGTTTCTGTGATTTTTAAATCATATAAATTGTATTGACTTTTAAATTGATAAATATCGCTAAGTTAAAAACTCCTAACTGTCATTTTGAATTGTTGTGAGCTGGTAGTGAAGCTTGGTATATTGTGTTGATTGTGATCCATACAAACCAAACATGCTACCTTGGGGTTGACTTATGTCAGCAAACTGGTAGTGAGCGAGGGTTCAAATCCCTCCCAGCTCACCATTTTATTTTTATTATTCTCCTCCTTTACCCAAGTCGATCCATGAAAAATTCTTACTTGCTCGAATAAGTAACAATGTTGAAAAGATTGAAAGTATACTTAGGATAACAACACCATAATTTGTTGCAGAAAAGGATTGTTCTTCTATTATTAATACTGGGTCGTACAAACCGAATATCAACTTCACAAACCATTTATCGAAACTATCATTCAAAATACCAATCATCCAAAGAATAAGGAGGGCAAAAACCGATGATCTACTGATCGTCGTTCCTTTTTCTTGTAGTAATAAGGCGATAGAAATGGTTGTTGATAAAATGAAATAGTAAAGTGGGAAAATGGAGATTATAGCAATTATTTCCCATGTCAAATTAATTGTCTGATCAACAGTATATTCTGATAATACTAGCCAGAAGATCATCCAAATTATCATCCAAATTATCTCAAGAATGACCGCAAAAAACCGTTCAAGTACGACACGTTGCGAAGGAATTGGCATAGAACCCATTATTTCACCAGTCATCGTTTCTCCATCTCTTTTTACGATTTTTTTAATCCAGTAAACAGAAAGTGGAACAAGAATCATCCAATGATTACCTACTGCTTGCGTTAT
>JAEOSP010000114.1 GCA_016840305.1 Candidatus Hodarchaeota archaeon | reverse complement strand
TTGTCTAGGTAACATAGAAAAACATTTGGCTCAGAAGTTAAATGCTTGTGGGTCAACTCCGTCATTACTCCCCAATGGTGACTTACTCATCATTCGAGATTGAGTCATTTGTTGAAATTCTTTACATGAAAATCTTACCCAAAGTAAAAAAACGGGATTTAAATTCTCTTACGTTATTTTGATCTTAGTGCATCTAAATAGATTATACTCAGATTTTTAGTAAACTGTGTGAAATAAATGGATCTTAATGTCCCTGATATTCCAACTGTTAGATATGATCGCCAAATATTAATAAAAAATTGGAATCAAGAGAAAATTCAAAATAGTCGCGTCGCAATTATAGGTATGGGAGCCCTAGGATTAATTACTTCTGCTTCGTTAGCAATGGCTGGAGTAGGGGAGCTTATTATTGTAGATTATGATACGATTGAGATTTCAAACTTAAATCGTCAATTGCTATTTCATACCGAAGACGTTGGCAAATCCAAGGTTAAAATTGCGGAAAAAGAACTGATTCGTATTAACCCTAATCTAAAAGTTATTGCGTTGGATATGAAAATCCAAGATGTTCCTACTGAAGTATTAGAATCAGCGATTGTGATTGTGGAAGGTTTGGATACGTTTCAAGACCGGAGATGGGTTAATTCTTATATCATAGAAAAAAATATTCCCTTAGTTTCTGGTGGTATGTTTGGATTTCTAGGTAATCTTCAAGTAATCCAGCCAAGAGTTAGTGCTTGTCTTGAATGCCAATCATTGATTCCCGAAGAGGAATTACAAAAAGCTTGCACCCCTTTTGGCGAACTACGAAAACAAAAACGAAATGATCAGCACGAATCAGATTCAATCCCTTCCGTTTCAAGTGTTTCATTTGTAATCGGTGGTTTAATGGCCCAAGAAACATTAAAGATTGTACTAGATATTCCGCCTATCAAGGATTACTTATTTTGGGATGGAACGGCTGGAGTATTCACATCAGTAGAACTTGCAAGACGAGAAGACTGTTTTGTGTGTTCAGAAGAATTTCAACTAAGTGCTATCCTTGTTAGATCAGCTAAAAACCAGCTAATGTCCGAATTTATAGCTCAATTACGCTATTCTTTCAATTTGGGTGTTGAGATGAGGATCTTACTTGGCACATCAACACTTACAATTACAAATGAAAAGGTGAATGAAATACTTGAACCTGGTGATATTCTAAGGATTATAGATCCAGCTTTATCAAAACCATTGAAGTTTAAGATCCTCTTAGATACCTAACCCTTAAATTATAAGTGGAATTATGTATAAGATCCCATATAATCCTGCAACTGCTCCAGACAATATATATGAGTAGGTTGGATTTAATAAATGGCCTGAATGAAGGCCATTTCCACAATGGTACGCTACTACGGCTAAGAATGGAAGATATATTATCTCAAATACCCAATAATTTTCGGTTGTAGTAGGTGTTATACCAATAATTGGAGCTCCTAAGATTATAACAACTACTGAAAAGATTAAGGATGCGGTGATAAGAGGGCCAAAAGAATAACCCACAATGCTAAAGGTATCACGAAGCCCTGCCTTTCCCCCTAAAGTTTTTGCGACCAACCATATAATAAAGGTAACTATGGTCCACCCAAACAATGCTAGAAAGAAAAATATGAAGCCTGTGAACCAAGGTTGGACTATAAAATAGACTAAATCAAAACCATGCCAACTTGAAGAACTCGATTTAATCATAAATGCACCAATTCGCGTAGCATACGCAACTGACAGGAAATAGAGTAAAAAAATAACACCTAGTCTATCTGGGTTAACACTTATTTCTCTAAAGAGGATTTTGCTAAGCCTAGGGTCAGATAAGCTTCTCCAAATTCGTGAAAATCTTTCTTTGAATGTGATTGATCTCATTTGAGCTTTTTTCAAGATTTTAGTCAGATCAAATCCACAATAAGGGCACAAAATATAGCCTGCGGGGCTTCTTTCACTACAATTTGGACAAACTAGCGATTCTGATTCACTCAAGAGACCACACCTCGATAATACATATTATTAAATCATGAAGTGATAGAGGGAAATAAAATCTTATCAATTCATATTAATAAAGTTGATCTTCGGTATTTTCGGCAGAATTGTACTTAATCAAACAAGAATAGGCAAGAAAGTTTAAATGTAATCTAATGAGGTCAAGGTCTACCTCAGACACTTTTGATTTGTCACGGTGAAATAATATGTCAGATTTTGTATTAGGCCCGTTAGGAGAATCTCTTACACGATTAATTCAGGATTTGTCCTCTCCCGTATTTGATTTGTATTTTGGAGTAGTAACTACTCTGGGGGACACCTTACCAATATTAATTGTTATTGTATTGCTGTACTACACCTATAACAAAGATTTTTTGAGTAAAATGGTGTATCTACTAATTTTCTCCGCATATCTCAACAGGGCTACGAAAGTATTTTTTCATAATCCACGTCCGTACTTATATAAATCTGAATTTCAAGTAACAACTAATGCTTTGGGAAAACAGACACTTTGGGGAGCTAGTGGTTTCTCTTTTCCATCAGGTCATTCACAAAATCAAGGTACTTTCTGGGTGTACATATTTTCAAAGATCAGAAACATACCTATAATCATTGTCGGATCAATCTTACTAATATCCATACCATTAAGTAGAACATACCTCGGTGTTCACTGGCCGAGTGATATCATCGTAGGTGTGCTATATGGTATCTGCATATCTTTAGTATTCATAAAAATAGATTCTAAGTATAGAAATCAAATTAGTGAATGGAGCGATATGAAAAAGATAAGTGTGGGCATTCTCGCCAGTTGTGGTCTAGTATTGATCGGTCTTGTTTCTTTCTACCTAGGAACATTGTTACCATTTAATGATCCTATTGCCTTTGATAATCCGAGTGTATGGTTGGAATTAGATATAGCAACCTATCCGGGATTACTTGCAGGAATAGTCACTGGTCAAGTATTTGAAAAAAAGTTGGTGAATTTTAATACTGACCATCTAAGTAAAACGAAAATGATAATCCGAGGCTTACTGGGAATAATTCTTGCTATTATTCTTTATCTAGGTGCAAAAGTCATTGATACCATTGCAGAGGGAATACAGGCTGATATTCTTTGGATTACTCAAGTAACCGATTTTACCTCATATTTAATTATAGGATTTTTCATGGCATTTTGCATACCATGGTTATTTGATAAGCTGGAGAACTAGTTGAATATCATCCGTTGCTTGTATATATAAAAAAGTAAAATATATGAAATTCTTTCTACCTGCTAGTTCAATTCATGATCTATCAGCTTCATTATTCTTGGTAAAGATCCTTTGTGCCACTAAATACTTGTATGAAGTGTGGGCCGAGTAGAAGAAGGAAAGTCAAAATCGATTTTCAAACTAATCAATAGTTTTTTTTGTATTTGGAGGTTAGGAATATAGACTGTTTTATATAGATAAAGGGACAGGTTTCTTTCAAATACAAATTTAAATTGGAGAAATACGATCTCATGCCTGATAACGAGGATAAGCCTTCTTCTCAAAATACTGATGATACCACTGAACTTGAGAAGCGGATACTCGATGATTTAACTGCTTATGAGCTGGAGGAATTTTATCTAAAGGTAAAAGTAGACCTTGAAGATGCAATATCAGGAGACGGAAATTTTCTTCATATTTTAGAAGAAGTATATTCACATACTCAACAAACAGAGGAAAAGGACCTAGAGCAGTTCAAGCAATTTGGACTTGAATCTAAGGAGAAATCTGAACAAATTTACTTAGTTACATGTTTTAAAGAGCGATCTGGACTCCCATTATTTGAAATATGTCTCACTGATAAGAGTAGTTGTCAACATTCTCTCAGTTATATTTTCAACACGGTAAAAAACTATGTTAGAGATAATTTGGGAGAACTAATAGAAGTAATTTCCTTGGAATCTCAAACCATACACTTTTTCGCAATTGAACAGGAATTTATAATTGCAATAGTGACATCTAGGAACCTTCCGCGTGACAAGATCGAACGTCTAGCAACACAATTAGTAACAACGATGCAAACGTATTCAGAAGAAGAAATTGAGGAAAACCCTCAAGTTTTGCAGGAAATATCTGGGTTAATTAACACTCTTCAATCTTCCTTCATTCGAGAACATCATACTCTGAAGATTATATTAGTAGGTGACGGTGCAGTAGGAAAAACCTCAATAAGAAGACAATATCTAGGCGAGGGGTTCAAAAATGACTATCAAATGACGATTGGTGCTGATCTGGCAATCAAAGAATCTCCCGTTCTCTATTCAGGAGGAAGACAGGTTAAACATCTTATTTGGGATCTCGCGGGTCAACCACGTTTTGAGAATGTTAGAACTGCCTATTACATGTCTGCTATGGGCGCCTTGGTAGTTTTTGATACAACACGTCCAGAAAGTTTTCAAAATATTGTAGCATGGATGAATGAGGTGTGGAGACACAATGGAAGAGGGCCTGTTCCAGTAGTAATACTTGGTAATAAGACAGATCTACGAGAGGAAGGACTTCCTAGTGTTTCTGACGAAAAAGCACAGCGCTTTGCCTTAACTTTGTCAAAAATTGCCAAAGAACATCGTGGATTTAACATATATTATCTCCCAACCAGTGCAAAGACAGGTTTTAACATCAATTTAGCTTTTGAACTCTTAGGAGAAGCTATTTTAGACTTTTTTGCTGCAATAAAGGTCAAAGAGTAAATTGTTTAGCATTATAAAAGTCATCAATCTGTTATTTTAGGAACTCTAACTCCAATAAGCTTTTTCTATTCCTAATTGTGAGGATTTTTTAAGAGGTAGATTTCAAGTTAATCTAACTAATAGGAGAATTCAAGCTCTTGATTCTCAAGCGAATAAGAATTTCAACAATAATTTACAATTTTTTAGGTGCAATCAATGGATAGAGACTTTATATTGGCCAGAGAAGCACAATTAGTGTACTCAAATAATGCTGCTTCAGGATTCAACCCTATAGGTGAATCTCTTGCAAGGTGGAGGGGAACACTAACCTATACAACCCAGCATGGTAAGAATATGTTCACGTTCGAAGTTTTCTTACCAGAATATTTTCCCAACGTACCTCCTGTTGTAACTGCAGTAGGTTGGATGGATCATCCTAACGTGGATAATGATGGATTCATACAGTTAAGGATATTGGAAAATTGGCGAGGAGAATTCCATTTGTATCAGGTTATCATAGCGTTGAAAAACTTGATGTCTCGTGTTCCACCTACTCCTAAAGGTGAAATTGCGAGGTCTGTTCGAGATACCATGGTGAAAATATCTGAACCTCAGCCTGAAAATGTCATTCCAAGATCTTCAGCTGAAATGAAATCTTTACGTGCAGAAGTATCTACTCTGAATGAACGATTAACCTCTAAGGATGAAGAACTGGCTAGATTGCGTGCTCAGACTATGTTAAGAACCGAAGGACCATCTGAACCATTTTCTAAGACGATTTCTGCGTATAATGAACTGGAATCAGAACGTATAGCTATTTCTGATCTCTTATCAGCATTAGAAGACCGATATGGTGCTGGTGAAATTTCTATCTTCGAATACTCGCGTTTATATAAAAAATACACAAAGGAGCTCTACATTATTAGAAAACAGTTGGAGCATTTAGGTTAAGGTGATACAGTGTCGTTTCCGCAAAGTTTATCAAAAAAATGGGAACTAGAGGCACGATTGTACGCTAATATCGGAACACTTGACCTTTTATCTAGAACGTACGATCGAGGTGAGATCGATTCCACAACTTATCATAAACAACATAAAACACTGTTATCTGTAATTATTCAAGCTCGTGCAGCATTAGAACCATTTAATTTCGATGTAGACAAATTTATTGAAGAAGAAAGGATAGACCAATCATTCCCATCAGGATTAGCTAAGCTAAGAATGACTGAAGGGGCCGAAGATAACATTATTAACCAGATAGACTATTCCCAGATAAAGAAGTTACCAACTATTGCTGCAGAATTTGTTGCGAATGCGATTGAGTTGCTAGATCTACTTCATTTAGAAACAATTGCAACAGTTGATCGTGTATTACCATATCTAGACGAAATTATTGATATACTTACTCGAGCTCCAATGTATGGGAATGAACATTGGGTCACGAAGGATATTTCCCAATGGATAGCTTGGATGGATCAACAAAAACCAGGACAACTGCTTAAAAAGAATGAACTGAAAAAACTTGAATTACAAACATCTCGATGGTTATCAGATTTCCGTAGGGAATTACAGAATCTTTAATGATCATAATAGATTAGTCTTACCAGTTTTAATAAGTAATTCGGTTCTTTCTTCCCTAATTTTTGCAAGTTCAAATTCAAATTGCTTGAGAAGATCAAAGTATTCTCGACTAGCAACCTTTTTCCGTTGTTCCTTGAGCTCCTCAAGTGCTTTGTTTGCTGCAAGTTCTCTTATTCGTAAATCACGTAAGAGTTCTTCGAGAAATCCATTCACAAATTCAGGAAGATTCTTTTCTGATTTTTGTGATACGGGGGAATGTGAGAAGGCCACATCTTTCTTCTTTTGAAAGTTTAATGCAGCAAGGATTTTCTCCTGATATATCTCACTTGACCAGTCTCTAAATGGTTCGTTTATATACAGATCAGTAGGCCGTCCATAATAACTGAGCTTGAGTGAATAGTAAATACTTAAAAGGGTCTTATCATTAGCTCGTATTTCAAAATCTCGTTTTACAGCAGTTATTAGCAACTTATCTCGTTTCATAAAACCAGAATTTTTTTTCTGAACATCTACAAGAGCTTTTGGATGAAATTCGTCGATTTTAACCAACTTTTGACTAAGAAATTTCGTTCTTCTTCTTTTAAGGAATACAATACGATCAGTCGTAATTATCAAATCAATGGATGTTCTGCGTATACCATTGTTATGAAGATCAATATTGGGAAAGTATCCTATACCTAGCTCTCCTGGTATTAAAACAACTACATTAAAACATCTAACAAGGTTCTTACGCATTTCGTCAAATGAATCACATTGTTTTTCCACTTGTTCTATCATCGCAGAAATATTACTAAGTTTAGAAAGAACGGTTTGGTCAAAACTGTTTACGTGCTTTTCAAAGAGAGAAATTTGAAGTGAAGAATTTCTAAAAGCATTTTCTGATAACGGAGAAGTAACAACATTGTGGTAAATTCTTTGGAGCTTAGCCGTATATTCTTGAAACTCCTCTAAAGTAAAGTTCTCGATTTTCTTTGTTTCAAGAAAGATCTTATCGATTAAATTTCCAGGGATGAGAAATTGTTTGCGGAAAGAACGTAATCGGGATTCGAGTTGTCCAGTTCGTTTTAACAGGATAACAGGACGATATCCAACTTGTTTAAGTAGACGTTTTAGGTTGAATATTTGTTCTAATAAGTCAGCTTTTCCGTTCTTAGGAGTATTTGATGCTTGAACTTTCTGAGAACCGCAGGTACATATTAAATTATTTCCATTTGATAAGGATCGAGTTGCACATTGATGACAAAATGTTGATCCGCAGTCCAAGCATTTGTGTATTTCTGATAAAGAGAGACGTGTGCCACAAAAATGACAGTAACCTGAAGATTCTGATGGAGATGATGCTAGGCCCAAAAACGTTCCCTACTTGTAACAATCTGATTTCGAATTTTTAAGTCAGGATAATACTACCGTAAGATGATTCAATTATTAAACTACGAAGATGTGAAGGGAATGAGGCAACTCTTTACTACAATGGAGAATGTTAATCATTCAAAAGAAAATAATAACTCGAATTTGGCCCGTGAATAGTGAAATTTAAGAAGTAAAATCACTTATGATGATATGGTAACGATTATAATAATTATTAGATTTTCTATAGTACCTAACAATGTAAAACCAGTTTTCTTTATATCTTAGAAGATTATAAGTATCGAATTGTAAAAAATTATAAATTACTTATGAGCTACTAGAAATTAAGCTGAACAATGACATCTACTGAGGATAAAACAGATGGGACTACGGCGAATTGAAGAAAAAATTACACAAGAAGCTGCATTAAAAGTTAAGGGTAGCCAATTAGCACTTAAGAACCTCGAAGAAATGAGCAATCAAGTGCAAAAATTACATAAAGAGTTACAAAGGCTCGAATCTCGTTATAAATCAGATATCAAAAAAAACCCAGATCTTGCACAGAAAGTTATGAAACTACGTGAAGAGCTAGGACTTCCACTAGCAATTGGTATTTTTGATGTCGGCGATAAACCATCGATAAAAGATCGATTACAGGGAAAGGACGAATACACCAATTATCTCGCTCTTCGGATATTAGAAATAGGTAAACTATCGAGAGCAAGATCTGGTGGAATTTTAAGTGTCTCAGATTTAATTTTAAATCTCAATGATGAGAATAAAGGAATTGTAGTCTCAATATCGGATGTTAATGATGCCCTAAAGCTTCTAGTGTCAAATGGTTTAATTCACAAAGTTCGGAAATTAGTTGGGATGAAAATCATCGAATTCTTAGATCCTCAACTCTCTCAAGATAATCAAACAATTCTAGAAATTGCAGCACAAACTAATGGACAGATAACATTAACTGAGTTGGTACAAAAAACGTCTTGGTCGATAGAACGCATCGAAAGAGGGTTGAATTCACTAATTGACAAAAAAATTGTTGTGAAATCCGACACATTAGATGGAGTCGTTCTATCCTTTCCAGGGATAGGATAAAGTCTCTCCTTATTAGCCTGAATTAAATAGATATATTTCAGTGAAACAACATTGGACCCTTACTTGCCTAAAAATCTCTACTATCGAATATAGGGTTTTTAAGGGGTACCAATGGGAAATTTTATATTACCTCTCTAAAAAGTAGAAGTAAAGAACTCTGAACTAACAGAATAAGTTAAGAAAAAGAATCATAATTTGACGAATTAAATAATGAGAAGACTATAAATGATTAATGTGAGTGTGGTAAAGAAATGAAAAGATTTAAAGGTTTCTTGACAGGAAAAAAACCTTCCTCCTCAACCGAAACTAAAGCAAAATTGAAAAGAACAATAAATCAAATGGAAGTTAAAGTCAAGAATTATCAACGGCAGTCAGATGAACAATATGGCTTAGCTCGCCAGCTTTTGAAAGCTGGGAATAAGGCAGGAGCTCAACAAGCACTGAAACGCCGAGAATTATATTTAACACAGATTTCTAATTCACATAGTAAAATTGCCAATCTTCAAAGAATTATCGATACAGTCGATATTTCTGCAGATAATGTATCTCTAACAGAAACATTGGAACAAGCTCAAGTAGCTATCAATTCAAATATAGATATGGCCTCTCCTGAGAGAACAGAAGAGGTTATGATGTCTATAGAGGACTCTATTGAAATGGTATCCGACATGGAGGAGTCTTTGACTGATACTTCGATAACTGAAATTGGAATGGATGTGGAGGTCGAAGATCGTGTCGCTACACAGATGGCTGAACTAGAAGCTGAACTTTCCTCTGGAAGTGTATCAACATCCGAACCAGAAGTCGGTGTTTTCTCATCTGCGGAAGGTGTATCATCTGATATTTCCACAGAAGCCAAGCGAAAGGATGAGAAAAAGAAATTAGACGAAATGCGAAAACAAATTGAAGAGGGTTTGAGGTCATAAAAATGGTATTTGATAGATTTGGACAATGGATTAAGGGTGGGGGTAGTGGATCCCAAACCACTCGAAAATGGATTGTACGTCTTCGAATGGTAGAAAAACGGATGATGAGACAACGTAAGAAACTACAGAAAGAAGAAAAACTAATGTTAAAAGAGGTAGAAAGAGCTATTGAAGATGGTGATATGTCTACTGCTCGTTTATTAGCAAAAGACGTAGCAAAAAATCGTCATATGGCTCAAGCTTGTCAACAAATGGCAAGTCGGGTGAAAGGAATTAAATTTAAACTTGAACAGGCCGCAGCAACACAAGCTATTGGAAAAGATCTCAAAGGTCTAGTTAGAACTCTTCATACAATGAATGCTCAACTTAAAATACCTCAGCTTGAAGGTGTATTACAACAGATGGAAGTTGAAACAGAACGAATAGATCTCGCGACCGATGCAATGGATGAAGGATTTGAGATGATGACTTCTGATGTAGAAGAGGATGAAGTTGTGGAGAAAATCTTAGGTGAAATTAGCGCGTCAAAAGCTGCGAAAGTAGACTTCGGACTTCCTTCCCCTGATATACGATCACAGGAATTACAGAAAGAACTTGAGAAAATAAAAAAGAATTAAGATATATAGGAGTATTTTCTCTCATAAGTAATTCATTTAATAAGTTTTTGAGGTAAAATCATGGTCTCTCCGTTATTAGATGCAGCTAAGAAGAACGCGGGAATGGCTTACAAACTAGACCAAAGTGGTCAATCTCAACAAGCGGTAAGGTACTATGTTTCCGCTGCAGAGCAATTACAAAAACTCATCAATTTTACTGATGATCCAAATATGAAAAATCTCTATTATCAGAAAGCAATGGAGTATATTTTGCGCGTTAAAGAGATTAGAGGAATTATTGAACCAACAGAACCTCCAACCCATTCTGATTCCACTTCAACTAAGAAAGATGAAATTTCAGATGCTATTTCCAGCGTGATAGTAAGGGAAAAGCCAAATGTCAAGTGGGAGGATGTAGCAGGAATGGAGAATGCAAAAAGAGCACTTCGTGAAGCAATTATATTACCAATGACGAGACCTGATTTGTTCAAGGGAGCTCGTCGTCCTTGGAAAGGAGTTCTAATGTTCGGACCTCCTGGATGTGGAAAAACTTATCTTTGCAAAGCAGTTGCATCTGAGGTTGACTCAACTTTTTTCTCAGTAAGCGCGGCAAATTTGATTAGTAAGTGGTTAGGAGAATCTGAAAAACTTGTAAGCGAGCTTTATGAAAGAGCAGTAGAAGAAGCCCCCTCAATAATCTTTTTTGATGAAATTGATGCATTAGCAGGAACAAGAGGAGGAAGTTCTGAAGGAGAAGCAATGAGAAGAGTGAAAACACAGCTATTGCAAGCTATCGAGGGATTTGGAACTGGTGATGAATTATTAGTTACTGTAGGTGCGACAAATACCCCTTGGGATATTGATGCTGCTATGCGTCGACGTTTTGAAAGACGCGTGTACATAACTCTCCCTACGAAAGAAGCACGAGAAAAAATGTTTGCTATCCATACAAAGGGGATTCCGTTAGATGATGAAGTCAGCTTTAAAGACTTAGCTGAAATTACTGGAGGATATACTGCAGCAGATATTGCATTATTATGTCGGGAAGCTCTAATGCAGCCAATTCGTGAACTAGATGCAGAAGGTGCATTACGTGATATGACAATTCAAGTTAGAGCACCCAAAGCAGTAGATTTCCACAATGGAATGATGCATATTAAACCATCAGTTGCTCCTAAAGAGCTTGCAAGGTATGACGAATGGCGTGATAAATTCGGAGGATAAGTGTACCAACAGGTTCTGGATCAGAGTTGAGTGTTTTTAAATGGCGGAGTTGCAAAGAAAAAAGGAAAAAGTAGAAAAGAAAAAATCCTCCATTGATGTCCTTGAAAATGCATTAGAGGATGTTACCCAAAAAAAAACAAAACCTATTGATCAGAAAATAATTACTCAAATCCCAAAGCCTGTTGTAAAAAGACCAGTAACACGAACCACTCCCAAAGTCCAAGTACCTAAAGTTTTGAAACCAGAACCCGTGAAACTTTCTCAATTGGAACCTGGTACGGTTCACCCAGCAGTAAAACCAATACTTCCTACATGGGTTTCTAAACCCTGGAGATGGATGACCCCAGATGATCCAGAATTATTACAGCAATGGCTTATCACGTGGGGTGATTTTCTTCTTGCCTTTGCGAGAATTCTGAACTTTCACATCATTGATCTCCATGAAGTTAGTCTAGTCTATCCCTTCACAAATCCCCTTATGAAGAAAAAGCTATCACCCCCTCAGATGGAAGCTATTTCAGAGCATTTAATTGAACAAGAACGAGCTATATGGTGGGATGAACAAAAAACAAGATTGAGAATATACTGGAAAACTTTAAACTCGTTTGTGGAAGAAATATTCGAGTATTCGTTCCAGAATGGTCATGAAATGGTCACTCTTTATGATAT
>JAEOSP010000113.1 GCA_016840305.1 Candidatus Hodarchaeota archaeon | reverse complement strand
TCAGCCGAACCTCAATCTCTTCGTTGGGCTGGACGAGCCTCTTTATTTTCGGTGCCTCAAAGATCATATCAGGGATGCCTATGACATTGACATTTATTTCCTGTGTTGTCTTAAAATCGCCTTTATTCTCATATAGAATGCCGAAATAAAATAGGGTATCAGCAAGATAAAAAGGTGCATTAAGCTTTTTAATAATTACTAAACTTTTATTAAGGCAAATAAATAGTTTTGGGTTTAGAATCTTTCTGCCCATTCTGTAAACTCTAAATAATAAATATAAAACCAGGATTTTCTGACACCTTTGGGCTATATTTCAAAGTTTGGTGCATTGGAATGGTTAAATTATTAAGAGAAATAAAGAAGTATGCTATTATCTGTTTTATGTAACGTTTTTATACTATGAGCGTATTATATAGTTACATGAATGGTACACCAATATCGAAAAGAGAGGCACAAGTCATCTCTGAGGTAAAGGATAGGGAAATGGTATTCTTCACGGTTGAAGATATTAAGAGATTATTACAGGTTTCAATAAATAATACCTATAGGATACTTATTAACATGGAAAAGAAAGAGCTTTCAGTAAGGCTTGAAAAGGGAAGATATATACTAAAAGAGAACTGGGAGAATTTAGATATATATGAGATAGCCTCTAATCTTCTGAATGCTTCATATTTAAGCTTTTGGAGTGCATTACATTTTCATAAACTAACCGACCAAGTACCGAGAAAAATATTCATAGCTACCACTAAAAGAAAAAGAGCAATGCATCTACGAGAGCAGCAGGTGAAGTTCATAACTATAACGAAAAAAGCTTTCTTCGGTTACGAGCAATTTGGTCGGGTGGTTGCTTCAGATGTGGAAAAGACTATTATAGACAGCCTAAGGCTTCCAATATATAGTGGTGGGATAGACCAGGTTTATAATGCTTTAGAAAATGATTTTGATATTGAGAAGATATTAGATTATTGCTTCATTACTAATAGTTCAGCAGTTACATCACGATTGGGTTATTTTCTAGAGCAGAAAGGTGTTTTAAAGAAAAAAGATAAATTGATCAAGATCATAACTACATATTCTAAACTCGATCCCATGGGTAAAGAGGTGAATCCAAATCCGAATTGGAAATTATATATAAATAGGAGATTGAAATGATAACTCGAAGTCAATTACGTAAGATCCATACTGAAAAATTACCATTGCATATATTAGAACAGGATTACATTCAAGCAATCTTCTTGCAAGAACTTTATCCTAAATCAGAGAATTTGGTCTTTAAAGGAGGGACTTTTCTTAAACATGCTCAAGGTTTGGACAGGTTCTCTGAAGATTTAGATTTCACTAAAATTGGTGATGATGATCCTTTAATTGTTATTGAAAAAAGTGTAGAAAAAATGTCCGACTATGCTATCGAAGTAGAGCTTAGAAATATAAAAGAAGGTGATTTATCTCTAAGTGCTCGATTGAGATACAAAGGCCCTCTTTATTCTGGCTCCGAAAGGTCTATGGGTAGTGTTCATCTCGAAATTTCTAAACGTGAAGATGTATTCCAAAGTCCAGAATGGGTGCGGCTTTTTTTTAAATATCCGGAAATTCGTGTAGTAAATTCTTTATGCCTAAATATTGAAGAAGTATTAGCAGAAAAAGTGCGTGCACTCAGTTCAAGGACGAAAGGTCGGGATCTTTATGATGTATGGTTCCTATTAAAAGCTGGAGTGAGGATTGATAAGAAACTTTTCGAACAAAAAATGGCGGTAATCGGGAATAAACCAAAAGTTGTAATATCGATAATGGAAGCCGATTGGAATCAAGATTTAAAACAATTATTGGTAAGGCCTCCTGAATTTGATATAATCAAAAATGAAGTAATTATGATCTTAAAAGAAGCTGGTATAACGGTTTAAATTTATAGGTTTAATATTTAATATGATAGCCTGAGGACAGGTTTGGGAAAATCTTTAACAGTTGTTTGTTATTAGTTCGTAGTCCCTGAAAACTAACCTCTAATAACTAACAACTATCCACTAACAACTTAACTTTTTCATCAATCCAAAATCACAATTGATTATTTCAACTTTTCACCATCTTTAGCCTATCATTTTTACCATTGAATTTGTAACATTGGTATCATTATTTGGAT
>JAEOSP010000112.1 GCA_016840305.1 Candidatus Hodarchaeota archaeon | reverse complement strand
TAACGGCAAATGTTTCGATGCACCGTTCATAGAGAGCCAATTCAAAATCAGGGTCAATCAGGTCCACATTGATCTTCGCTGGGTTATGCAAAGTCTCGGATTCAAGGGCGGTCTTAAAGGATGCGAAAAGCAGCTGGGAATCGAGCGTGGAAACCTTGAAGGCGTAGACGGATATATGGCAGTGCAACTGTGGGAGAACTACCGGCAGAGTAGTGATCAGAAGGTTTTAGACACGCTTTTATCATATAACGTGCAGGACACCGTAGTATTTGAGAGCCTTATGACCACCGCATATAATTTGAAATTGAGGGATACTCCTTTTTCAATGACAAGCCAGGTTCCGGACCCTGTTTTGCCTGAGAATCCATTTCAGGTGGATGTGGAAACGATTGAAAGATTGAAGCGGGAGAGCGGATATGGCTTTGGATATTGGAGATAATATGGGATTGTCTCGGCAGAACTGCAGTACCAAAATCAATACAATATTCGTTTCTAATTTTCGTTTTTAACCTGCGATTACGAGTGTGCTTATTTTTCGCTTTGAAAAAGACAGTGGAGAAAGGATAAGGAGATGGGGTTGTATGAGAACTATTGATCATAAACGTAATAAAACATTAGCAGAGACACTAAGAGGGGTATTGAAAGTTGTTATCCCTAAATTGGAAGAAGGTAATGGAGGTAATGAATAATGGCGTTGAATAGTTTAAATAGATTTTTAGAGGGAATTGAACATATCACTATCAACGGAAGGACAAGGAAAATTAATAATGGTGTAATACATGAAATTGCTTATGAACTACATGGAAAAGATAGATGTGAAATTTGTGGTTTATCCAATGATATGAATATTAAGAGAAACTCATGTAGATTACATATGCATTGTAATGATAAGGATTATCATAATTTAAGTAAAGATAATTGGCAATGTTTATGTAATGAGTGCCATAGTGCTGTTGAGAACTATTCAGTAAACAGATTGAAAGATTATATTAAGGAAAATCGAAATAAATGTGTTCATTTAGACGTAAAAAAAGTGTATGTAACCCATTGATATTATTTACTTAACTATTTTCTTGAGAATTTATTAAAAAATTCGTTTACTTTATACACAAATGGCATTTTCAGTGAATTTAGAGCATCTTGGGGGGTTGTAACTCATTTAAATATATATATATTTTTCAGTTGGTTTCTGGGGGATTTTCTTATTTGGGAAATTTTTATTATAATGTATATAAGGGGATGCTTGAAGGACGAATCTCACCGAGAAGGCGCCCTGAGGGGGGGTTGCCAGCGATAATTACCCCCAGACATCAATAGTGCCTAGGGGCGAAGTAAAATAATAGAAGGAAAAAAAGTTATATAAAAGAGTCATAATAACGAACATAACTCTTTACAATGAGTTTGGCGAGGTTTTAACACCTGCCAAAGATCCGGAAAATCAAGTTGAAGGCCAAAAGATAGAAGGCATTTTAACAATTTAAGTTTACAGAACCGGTTCGATCTTTATCGGTTGGCCACGGATGAAGGTCGAAGGTGCTTCAAAAAAGTGCGCCAATCATAATATCTGTGGCCAGCGTACTCTCGTAAAAGATTATTGGTTTTGATTTTTCGGAGTGAGTAAAAATACGTAAATAATATCAAAAATGTTTCAAAATGTAGTAGGTTTCAGGTAGCAGAAATCGCAGATTTTATGATAGAAACTAAATGCACAATATATGGTATAGAGTATTACTCCACCGTCTTCTTATCATTCTGTTTCCCCTCTTGGTCTAATTTCTCTGGTTGCATATCCGCTTTTTCGACTTCAGGCCCTTTCTTCTCGGATTTCTCTTTAATTTTCTCTGCTTTCGGTTCGCTTTTTTTCAGTACTTCTCCAGTAGTCTTTCCCACCTTTTCAACGGTCTTTTTGACCGTCTCTTTGACGGTTTCACTACCGACGAGACGCGCCAGTATTCCAGCCTTTTTATCTTTGACCTCCTTAACGCGAGGGGTGTAATCTGCAGGAACCATAATTACATCT
>JAEOSP010000111.1 GCA_016840305.1 Candidatus Hodarchaeota archaeon | reverse complement strand
GAAATTCCCTTTAGAAGAACTCTTAGTACATATGATCATTCGAAACAATGGATGTAATCTAAAGTAATTACTACAGAAATCGTTCGTCCGCTATTCTTCTTCCAGATTCATCCACAAAATCTTTCAACCACCCAATTCTCACCTTTCCAGAGGACATCTTTGGAATATCAAAACCACCGACATAAGGTTTTATGTCTATTAATGGTGTTCCATTGACCATATCCACACCTTGAACATGAAGAATGTTATCTTCCCTCGAGAGAAGTTCTACAATACTCAATCCAATACGATTTGGGCGAATCGGTGCTCGAGTTGCATATACTCCTCTAACAACCGTGTCGAGGAAGGGAACTACCTGTAATTTCGTCTTCTTCGAAAGATGAAAATAAAAAAGAACTATGATATGCGAAAATCCCTCTAAATCTTTAAGTCCTTCAGAATATTCAGAGTAAACCTCTATTCTTCCTTTATGCTTCTTCTTATGTGAGGGTTGAATAGGAATTCCACGCGGTTCTTCAAATTCAGTATAAATCTTTCCGATTTCATTGATTTCGAAATTTGTATATCTCTCCATATAATCATTACCTTGTTTTTATCGCAATTTCAAGTACTCTCTTGTTACTTTTATATTCCATTTTTTAAGTTAGTTCTTATGGCATTGACGGAAAATGAAGTAGGTACACTTGTGAATTGGGAGAAATGGAAAGTGGTGTTTGTGCGCTCAAAAGAAGAACACATGAAAGTTCGTTCTGGTTATCCCACTAAAGAATTCTGGGATGTGTGGAGGAATCAAAAGGACGAAATAAAAGCACTTGGGATTTATGTGAAGAAAGAAGAAGATCAGGATGGAGAGACACCACCCCAATGGGTTGTAACCCAATGGAAAGAAGCAGATGAAAACGAAAAATTGAACGCACAGCAAGAATGGGAAGCTAAAAACACTGAATCAGAGTAAAACCAACACCACACATTTTTAACAATATTTAACCTATAATGCATGGAGAAGGTACCATGCGAAATCTGTATAAAATAATTTTGTTTGGATTAACTGGCGAATTGAAGTTGTCTTCAGTTTATCCTCTTATTGATCATGGTTTCAGGAAAACAGGCACCCTCTACACTATTGGGGCAGAATTTCTGGTAAAAACCCATATCCACCAAGGCAGAAATCTGACATTACAAATTGTAGATTTGGGACCTTTCGAAAAGTCTGCTCCATTCATAAGTAAATTTGCTTCTGGTAGCAGTGGAGCAATCGCCTTGTATGATACTACAAATAGCTTAACCTCACTAGATGAAATCGCTCCATTTTTTGCACCAATAAGAACAGAAGTGCCTAATATCCCGATAATTTTGATTGGGAGTAAATTCAAAGATTTAGATAGTCAGGATATCGATACTGAATATGTTACAGAAATTGCTGATATCAACAAAGCTGAATTTTTCTTTACTACAGTCCTTACAACAGTAAGTCTCAACAAGTACATTGACTTACTAATTCAGATGATGGATGAATATCATGCATCCAATCCTGCCTGATTTTACCTTCTCTTAATGGTAACAAAATAATCAAGCAATGAGAAAATAAAATGTCTAAACAAAAACGAATGTCAAATTTTGCGTTTCGAGGATTGTCATTATGGATCACATTACGAGGACTCTCTCGCAAACCATTACAAACACTTGAAGCTTTGGGACTAAAAAAAGGTCAAAACATTATAGATTATGGTGCTGGACCTGGAGCATTCACCATACCTGCAGCTCAATTAGTCGGACCTGGTGAGGTAATAGCTGTTGACATCCATCCATTAGCCAAGAAAATCATTGAACGAAAAGCGAAGAATAAAGGTTTGAGTAATGTCAACGTTATTTTAGCAAATATCAACACTGGTTTGACAGAACAAACTATAGATATCGTCTTTTTATTTGATGTGGTTCATCAAATTAAAGAAAAAAGTCGATTATTCAAGGAACTTCATCGTGTGTTGAAATCAGGAGGAATTCTGTTCGTAAGACCTGATCATATCTCAAAAGAAGAACTTAATTTTCTGATGAAAAGTGATGGACTATTTATTTACAAACAAGATCATGGAGAGATTATTGAATATAAGAAATTAGGATGAAAACTCTTAACATAATGATTTTATAGAATTTGTGATCAATAGGGTGTATGCGAGATAAACCAAATCCAACTGAAATTCCATTTTATAATAAACGGTATCATGGTTTACGTCCTGTAGGTTCGATAGCAATAATTTCATTCACAATAGCGGCTTTTTATGCAGTAGAGCAACAATTTCTTAATTCCTATATCATTCAAGTGCTGAATTTGCCAGCATATCGAGTTGCATTAATGGTAAACGCTTCAGCGATTGTTAGTTTCATCGTCACAATACTTTTGGGAGCATGGTCTGATGCTCTGCCAGAAAGTAAAATTGGGAGAAGAAAACCATTCACATTAGGAGGGTTATTCGCCGGAGTAGCTGTTATGTTTGTTCCATTCATGAATGAATATTGGTATGTGTTTATCATAGATGTAGTGTTTATCTCCTTTTTAGGAAACCTATCGCAAACAGCTATGAAAACTATCATTCCGGATATGTATCCTCAACAAGTCCGTGGGAGCAAAAATGCGGTTTTTTCATTTGCTGAGCTAGTAGGTGGTATGTCAGTTTTCATTTTAGGGGCGATCGCATTAATATATTTTCCAGTTCACTCCATTGACATTGCAGGTGATCCGTTCTATACAGATGCATTACCTTCCCATCAAATCGTGATCATCACGATAGGGATTGTGATGATTGTTGGGAATTTAGTATTTTATTTCACAATTAAAGAACCAATTAATAACATACCTCCAGTCCCATTCTGGACATCCATAAAAAACATTTTCAATTACCAAGAAATGAAAAAACACAAGGATTTCCTTAGATTTTTAGCAGTTTTGGTAATTCTTATGATAGCGCAGTATATCTATACCCCATACACCACAGTCTTTATCTCCAGTTCAGAAACTAATGCAACATTTGCGGCAATCCTCGGTGGGAGTTTCTTTGGGGGATTATTAATTGGAATTCCATTATTTGGGTACTTACTAAACAATTTTCCAAGAAAACCAGTGACTATATTTGGAATATTTCTATGTGGTGGGGGTTTTATTCTTGTATCACTATTCGGCAATGTAGAAAGCTTCACTACATTGAATATTGTGATAACTTCCATTTCATTTACATTGGCTAGTGCTGCATCAACAGGATTAGTAATTTCATATACGACTTGGAGCCAAGATCTCCTTCCGGATAAGGAACGGGCAAAGTTTATCGGTATTTTGAATCTTGCATTTTCCATTTCGCAAATTCCAGGATCCTATATTGGTGCATGGATTGTTGAAACGTGGTCTGTGCGTTGGGTATTTTTAGGTGGTGCAATTGTATATTTAACCTTCGGTCAACTATTTTGGATCGTGAAGGAAACTTATGATCCTAAAAAAGTTGATAAAATTGATGCGGATTTAATACCCGGAGATTTGTAATTACTTAAAAAATGAAAACATAAATAAACATAAAAAAACACGAGACGTTCTTTTTTTGGGTTCTCGTCCATATAGATCTTGAGATAGAAAAACCAACTGGAAAAAATCTATGCGGAATAAGAAAATTGGAATTTATTTAGTTCTACCATTCCTTTTAGCACTTTCCATACTAGCATCTACTATTACATTCAGTACTGCAGTGGAACCACCTAAATCAGCAAATTCTAATATTCATCCTATTTTTATCAGCGGTGATAAACAATTGGATGCATTTGTTGCAGGTAATGGAACTGAGGGTACTTATGAAAATCCTCACATCATTGAAAATTTCATAATCCATACTGGTACCGACGAATACGGTATCTTCATCCAAAGTGTTGATAAGCATTTAATCCTGCGTAATTGTGTTATATATGCGACGGATACAGCATTTTCGGAAAAAAATGGTATCGAAATTCGGATATCTACTAACGTTATTATTGAGAATTGTTCAGTTTCTTATCATGAAATCGGTATTATGCTTTTAGCAAGTTTTTTCGTGACTATTCGAAACTCAAGCACAATGTATAATCAATTGGGTATCGAGTTATTGGAATCTGATAACAACACATTAAATAATAATACGATTAGTAATAACCTTGGATACGGGATTTTCTTAAAGAGATCTCACAGAAATTACGTAGTGAACAACACAATTGAGGGTAATACTGACTTAGGGATTTTAGATAAGGGTAACGATAATATCTTTGAAAATAACTCATGTGAACCTGAAACTTCTAGACCCGTTAACAGAACTTGGTTATGGATAGTGTTGGGGGTTGGTGGAGCAGCCTTCTTTGTAATCGGTACAATGTTCTTCTTTACAATGAGAGGACGGGTATGATAGGTTTTATTTTCCATGAATTATTTCATGTATTTTATCTGCAATAGACTCGATAGTAAATGGTTTTGAGATGAAATTTGTATCTCTAAATAAAACACCATATTGCGCAATTACATTATCTGTATATCCCGATGCATAGAGTACTTTCAAGTTTGGATAATATTTCTGCAATTCTTTAAATACTTCATTACCTTTCTTTCCGGGCATTACAATATCTGTCATTAGAAGCCCAATTTCATATTCCCCGTTTTTTAGAGTATCAATTGCTTCTGTACCGCTTTCAAAGCTTAGAACTTGATATCCCAATTTGGCAAGGACTT
>JAEOSP010000110.1 GCA_016840305.1 Candidatus Hodarchaeota archaeon | reverse complement strand
ATAATTCGAAAAGAGGTACTACGTTTGATGAATAAGAGATTCAAAATTCGTTTCGATACTGTTCCTCTCTGGGAGAGAACTCGTAAAAAAACTAATTGAATTAAGTGACTTACAACAAGCAGGATTTGATTATGTATCTTGACTAGAAATTTTCTCTTTATCCTTCAATAATCGTGTTTCTTTTTCATGTATTGCATCTACTAGTCTTTTAAGAATTCCTCTCCCAACTTCGTCCATTGGCATAGATGAACTGTTATCAACACTAGAATAATCAAATATCCCGTTTATCGAATTTTTCTCGTCTTTAGGATCTATTAATTGATTTTCAGACTTTTTTTCGGTATTATCGTTTTCTTCGTGCGTTAAAATGCTATCTTGTAACTCCTCGATTTGTTTTGCGGTCAAAATTGAGGAAATTTTTGATTTACTATCATTTTTGGATCTGATTTCTATGTTCTGTTGATAAAATTGATCTTCCTTCTCATCAGGAGGTGCAAAATTAAATATCCCAGTGTCAGGCTTAGAATTTGGGTATGGTGTTTTTTTTAGATCTTCAATTATTTTCTTTTCATTAATACTAGTATCTTCGATTTTTTGATCAGATTCGGATATTTCAGATTCTAACTCGATATTGTTTTCCTCTAGATTCGAAAAGGAATATACTTCATTCTCTTTCTTTTCGGGTTGATCATCTAAATATTTTTTAGGAGAGGAGGGGGAGTATGAGTAAGGAGATGGAGCAAAGGAATTCATATCTTTTTTTGTATCATTTCCAAAAATATCTGGATTTTGAACAGCATTAATAACAATTCCTGGTATTAACTTTCGAACTGCACCTTGAAAATCATTGCTTCTTTCTTCTATATCATAGAAAAATTTCTTTCTTTGATCATGCATGTCTCTAATAGAGGGATAATTAAACTCAGGATATTCGATGCACAAGGAGAAGAATGTTTGGGAAGTATCTTCTATTATACGAAAGTCGAATTCTTGTAGATTTTTAAGCACAGAAAGGCGATAATTCTCTGGTTTCGCTTCAATCCTATAATCTAACAAAACTGAGGTTGCATTTTCCAAGCTTGAATAAATCACCACAGCCTCAGGTATTTCATGAGAATGAAAAATTTCATGTGTGGATGGAATAGAGGAAGAATAAAAAGCTTCAAGATGACTTTTACGATCACTAGTATCCAGTAATACCCCAATTACATATCCTAAACCTCCAAATAGAAATATAAATGTTGTATGAGGTTCGATAGTTAAGTATAGAATCACTCCAGTCAGAAATCCTATTACTGTTGTTAAAACACTACGGGTAAGCATCTCGATTTCCTCAATTTATTGACTCTACTAGTTTATTGCATATGGTATTTTTATATCTGAAAAGGAAAGTTTTTCTCTTCTTTTTTCATCAGGATATGAATGTCTTTCCATCATTGTATTCTGAACCTAGGGGAACTTCAGTACCCTGTATTATGACTTCAATAAGTATTTGTGCTCCCTTTTTGTCCAATAATGTATTGTTTTGGCTACACCGTGGTAAAAAGCTGCACTTAGGACACCCTTGAGCATCTTGACAACTGCATTCAAGTATAGACTTAGCTTTTTTGAAAATATCTTCCAAATGTGTAATTAGCATTTGACATATACCTGATCCTGTTGCTTGATCGAATAGAAGTACATATCCTTGAGGTAGAATTCCCAAGCCACCGATTTCGTGTACTTGGCCTCCGCAAAAAGGTAAACTTGCGTGAATTATTGTGTGTACTAAGCTATGAACTGAAGATTTGAAGTTATTCAAATCTAAATGATTATTTGTTGATATAGATGGAACACGAAACAGTAATCCCTGTGTACGAGACGAATAATATAATGTACTACGTAATTTTCTCATTTCAACACCAGCGGGAGTTTGAAGTCTATATCCAAATACACTCCGTAATATTTTTACTTGCACAAGTGCAATTTCCAAGCCATCAAAACTCGTATTTGACTCAGAAATCTCAAGAATTTCAGGTTTCATCCCAATAAGTGGAAAAGTTTGACCCCAAACGGATTTTGGCTTCACAAGTTCAGCCCAACCTTGAAAGCCATCAAAATTGAATTTTTGGACTCTATATCGTGTTCCACCAGCGTAATAGTATGCACCAGGAAACAACTCAAACATAGCTAGGGGCATAGCTCTTTTTCCTATTATTCTACCTCCTTGTATTTTTATTTGTACTTCGTGGTTCGTCCCCCGAATTGAAAATTTTCGTGCTGCAGCAATACCAGTTTCTGTCGGAACGCAAATATCATTTCCATGTTCTTTTAAGAGATGATTATCAAGTAACCTTGTAAAAGATGTTTCAAATTCAGGGAATTCAGTTGATCCTAAAGGATGATCAAGAGAGGCACAAAGTAACTGATTATCTGCGACATTTGGATTCGTTGGATCAAAGAAAATGTCCTCAACATCTTGATAATATTTATCAGGGTACTTATAGTAGTATGCACTTATTGGATCATCAGCATTGAGATGTACAATTGCCACTGCATCTTGACCTTTTCTTCCTGCACGACCAATACGCTGTATAGCACGATTAACCGAAATTGGAGGAGTAACAACAATTTCAAGATCTCCAATATCTATACCGAGTTCGAGAGTGGGTGTAGCTATCAATAAATCAATATCTCCTTCCCGAAATCGGTTTTCCACATCCTCTCTGAGCTTTTTTGGTAATCCAGCCCGATGAATACCTACATTATTTGATGAGCTATATAAGCGTTGATATAGAAATTCAGCACTCTTATGAGAGTCCTGAAATGCTAAAATTTTCCCACATGATTTGATGGAATTTAATAAGCTAGTAATTGCATCGAACGTTTTCATTCCATCAAAGGGAGCTACCATTAGAAAATGTAATCTACCTCTCCTTCCATTTTTGCATTCAATCACTCTTACATTTCTATTTAATAATCGGTTTGCAAATTTTTTAGGGTTGGCTACTGTAGCTGACGCTGCAATGAATTGAAGTTCACTCCCAATTACCCTTTCAAGTCGATGGATAATGAAGTACATATTACTTCCGAATGTTCCACTGTACGTATGAACCTCATCTAAAATTACAATCTTGGTGTTTGCTAGTAAATTTTGAAATAATCCTGAATTTTTACCTATTCCCAAATGGTAATGCAGAATATCAGGGTTGGTTACCAATATTTCTGGAGGATCTTTGAAAATTTTCTGTCGCCAATAATGAGAGACATCTCCATCAAAAACTCCAACCTTTAGATTCAGTATATCAGCGATTTCTGTTATTTTACGAACCTGATCTTTTGCTAGCGCTTTAACAGGATATATTATTAATAGCTGAACACCAAACCCTGCATATTCTTTTATTTTCAGCATCGATGGCAATAGAAATGCTTCAGTTTTTCCATTACCCGTTGGTGCAGCAATAAAGACATGCTCATTGTTGCGGATACGTAAAAAAGCTTCCTCCTGAAATTTGTAAAGCCTCGATATCTTCTTTTCTTTAAGATAGTTAACGAGTTGCTCGTTCTTCAGAATGTGCACCGATGATCCATACTGACCTTCTTGTTTGTCAAATAATCTATAATCAACAATCTGATGTTGTGCATATTGAATAATACGTTTAATAACCGCAGGGATATTTTTTGCATTATAATGTTTTGTAAACTCTTCATAATTCATATTTTTCTGGGGAGTATATTCTTGAATCTCGGTAGCTTTCCTTAACCCTTTTTCAAGTTGTTTGGGGAGAGGTTTCAGCCGTCCACTACTTGTTAGTCGTTTTTTTGTATTTTGCTTTAACTCTGCATTCCCTCCTCGTAAGGAGAGGTATTTTTGTAAACAGAATTCTGCTTTCTCTCGATCCTTAAGCTTAAAATATAGGCCCGATAGGGATTTCCACGTTTCACGATGATTAGAATTCTGCTCTAGGATTTTCCCAAAAGTAAGTTTGGCTTCACTGTACTGACGGAGTTTTATCAACCGATTGGCTATCATAGAAAGTAGCTGAATAGAGGGAACTGGTTCTGTAGAATTTAGAATCTTCTTAAACTCGCTAATTACTTCCTCAAGGTCTCGTGTGTGAGAAAACTCTTCCAGAGCTGATTCATACCGAAACTGTAAGGACTCGATATTTTTCCGAGTGCTTGTCATTAACCATCAAAATAGATTGTATAACTACCTTAAGAATATGAAATCCATATTATATCATAAGTACATTAGTTCTTTATAAATGCTTTAAAAGTGAAGGAAGAAAATAATTTCTTCTCTAACTTCTTTTCTCCCAAATCAGGGTTAAAATTTGATTTTGAATATATAAACTCAAGTCAGGAATCAGTTTCGAGTTACTGCACAAACTTGAGGTGAATGAAAAATGACAATCTCTTCAAACAAATATTCGATGAATGAGGCCTCTAAATATTTAGAAAATCCTCAATCATTGGTTAACGCGACAAATGATGAACTTTTCAGTCTTCATCCAGATGTAATTGCCCAAATACAGCTGGTTGGGGTACAGAAAAGATTTGAGTACTTTTATCCCAAAATAAAAGCTTTAGAAAAACTTGCAAATGAGCAAAATATCAAAGAAATAAACTCTCTTGATGATCTTGCCCCTATTTTATTTCAACATACAGTATACAAAAGTTACCCTTTAGCATTTATAGAAAAAAAGAAATTTAATCTATTAACTCAATGGTTAGATAAATTAACAACGTATGATTTATCTTCAATAGATATTTATGACTCTATCAATACTATCGATGCGTGGATGCAAACAATTGAGGATCAAACTGATATTGAATTAGTTCATAGTACTGGTACGACTGGAAAGCTATCTTTTCTTCCAAGAAGTAAGGCAGAGATGAATAATCTCAAAAATGCTTTATATCTGTTCATGGAAGCTCTCACAGACATCAATCCGCACGTAACACACCTTCCAGTTTTCTTTCCAGGTTACCGAAAAGGTAAACAACTTGCTCAAAGAATACTTGGGACTTTTGGTCCAATGATTGCTGGTTCAGAAGAAGAATTTCACACAGCCATTCCTGGAACAATGTCAGCAGATTTTATGTCTTTAGCAGGTAGAATGAGAGCTGCGAAAGCTAAAGGTGAGCTAGGAAAACTTCAAATGATCAAAGCAATGACTTTTAATCGTGGGGAACTCTTAAAAGTTAAAAGAAACAGACCAAAATGGATGAAAGTATTTTTTGACAACATGATCCATAACTACAAGGGAAAACAAGTATTCCTTATGGGTACAACAGTTTCTATGATTGAAGCCATGATCGAGGGTGAAGAACAAGGGCTGAGTCATGTTTTCGCACCAAATTCAGGTTTTATCATTGGTGGAGGAATGAAGGGATATACTCCACCTCCAGATTGGTATAATCGTCTCTGTAAGTTTTACGGTGTTTCACATGCGCGTGATGGTTACGGTATGACCGAAACAACAGGTTATTGTCCCTCCTGTGAAGAAAACCATTATCATATTTATCCTTTCCAAATTCCATTTGTTCTTGATCCAAATGGAAATGTACTACCGCGAAAAGGTGTTCAAACTGGTCGTTATGGATTTTACGATCTCCTTACAGAATCTTATTGGGGTGGTTTTGTCACAGGTGACGAAGTTACCATTCATTGGAATCAATGTCCATGCGGACGCACTGGAGCTTGGCTTGAGAATAACATTCAACGTATTGGAGACAAAAAAGATGAAGAAGACAAGATCTCCTGTGCAGGAAGCCAGGATGCCTACGACTCTTTTATTGACTATCTGCTAGAATTGGAGGAGGATTAACTTCTTCCATTTTGTTTTCTTTTTTGGTGATGGATGTGCAATCGACCCTATCACAATCCAAGGATATAGCTAAAGATATACAGTATGAAATTCCAATAATACTAAGAGGAAAAGTCATTCAGGATTGTTCTCTAACTTTTGGAGGAAGGAATGGAGCAAAATTTATTACTCCAGATGCTAAGAACTATCTAAAAGACATTCCTTTAGCTAATCCTTCTGATATGAATGACCTGTATAATCTAAGTGTTGAGGATATTATTGAATTCTTAAGTGACCTAGGTAAACGATTAATATTATATGAAAATGAATATCTACAGAATTCCTATGCACTTGCTTGTGAAGCATCAGGGATGACTCCTTCAATTCTTGAAACTACATATAAAACATTACCACTTCTATTTGAACCAGAAACCATTCGCGAAATGTTAGAAGAACGTATAGGAATTGCTTACTTGGATGGTTGGGTACCCAAAAAGATGAAAGATAGAAGAACAGTATCTATCCGTGCATTTGGATCCCGAACTGTTACAATTCTTGCAGGAAATGTACCGACTGTATCAGCCGCTTCTCTCATTAGAAGCTGTTCCACACGATGCGATTCCATATATAAGCTTCCTTCTAACGACCCATTAACCTGTACGGCCCTGATTCAAACTATGATTGACATGGATCCCACTCATCCATTAACAAAACATTCTAGTGTTCTTTATTGGAAAGGAGGAGATGCCGAATTTGAAAACCGTTTCTACCGTCCTGAGAACATCGAGAAAATAATTGCTTGGGGAGGTTTTAATTCTATTCGCCATATTAGTAAATATCTACAACCAGGTATTGATTTAATAACATTAGATCCAAAAATAAGCATTTCTATTATTGGAAGAGAAGCTTTTCATGATGAAAGGTCCTTAGATATTGTTGCCCAGAGAGGTGCTATTGATATTGGTGCTTTTAACCAGGAGGCCTGTGTCAACGCTCGCATAATGTATATTCAGTCTGGAACGGATGAACTAGGAATTGAAAAATTAAATCATCTTGGTAAGAAGATGTATAATGCCCTTATAAATCTTCCACCGCACGTTTCAACTGCTCCAAAGAATTTTAATGAAAATCTAAAGGATCAAATTTTAGGAATCCACTTAGATGATGAATATTATCGAATTTTTGGCGGTCACAACAATGAGGGGGCTGTGATTGTATCCCAATTTGATGAACCAGTTGATTTTTCTCATAATCTCTGTAGTCGAGTGGTGAACCTTGTTCCAGTAGATAATATCGAAACCGCACTAAACTCTGTGAATTCTTATACACAGACAGTAGGGATTTACCCAGAAAGATTAAAGCTTAAAATCAGAGATCTTTTGCCATTTTATGGTGTTCAAAGAGTTGTTTCACTTGGATTTGCCTCTCATGGAAGCTTAGCTACTCCACAAGATGCTATTGAACCATTACGCCGAATGTGCAAATGGTTAACAGACGAATCATCTGTTGAGGTACCAAATATACAGTAAGGGGAATTGAGGATTCAGGATGGTTGAATGTCAACATCAGGTTACAGATAAAGCTGGAAAAGAAAAACTATTTTTCTGTTTGTTGTATAAAGAGTATATCCGTTCTTGTCCAATTAAATGCCCTGACTACAAATTTGGAAAACCTCTAAGCTTTGATATGATTTATCAGGAAAACTTCGATATCGAATGTGTCTTCTTTCAACAACTTGTTCAGTGTACACCAGAAGATATTCAGTCATTTGTGTGTGAAATAACAGGAGGTAAACCTAATTGTCCCAAATGTCCTGTAAAGTTTGATGTTTGGAATGAAATGACTACAAATGATTGAGCAATTTCATATTTGGGTGCTTATTAATGCACTTTCACGTAATTACATTGGAATCCACTCTTCCAGGCCTTTGGAGGTTTTTCCTTCAAAGGTCATCTCCCCCCTCTTGAAAACTAACTTCATGGTATTTTTGTT
>JAEOSP010000109.1 GCA_016840305.1 Candidatus Hodarchaeota archaeon | reverse complement strand
GTCCTGACCGATCGGGAAACACACATTGAAATCGATGAGGAAAAATGTGATGGTTGCGGTGTATGTATTCTAGCTTGTCCTATACAAGCCAGATATAGCGACAATGTTATGAGTGGAAAATGCCCCAAATATCCACTTGAGTCCCAACTTATCTTTCAAATTTATAATGGAAAAGCAAAGCTTGTTAAATTAGATCATTGTAGAAGGTTGGAAAATGATGCAGAAGCTCGAAATTGTTCAATCTGTGAGAGTTATTGCCCACAAAAAGCAATTAAGATATTTTAGGAGAAGATAATATTGAAAACTAAGCAAATTCAGTGTTATGGTTGTTCGTTACTGTGTGATGATATCTACATTGAACAGGATAAGGGAGAGGTAAAAACAACTATAAATTCTTGTTTTCGAGGTAATCGTTTCATAAGGAATTATCTGTCAGAAAGTCGAATTCAACAACCAATACATAAGCAGATGGGATTAGAAATGTTTCTTAGTTCTGAGGAAGCAACTAATCTCTTGAAAAAGGAGATTTCTGAATCAAATTCAATTACATTCTATGGATTGGGGACGATTGGGTATCAAGAACAAGTTCAAGTTCTCACTACTATAAAATCATTATTGAAGGCTGGAAAGAAAGTTGCGATTCATGATTTGGAATCTATTATGGATAATTATCTAGTCTCAACTCGAACTACTGTCGGACAAGCTATTAATAATGCAGATTTATTCATTTTTTGGGAGGTAGATCCTACCCATTCTCATCCTAAATTATTTGGAAAACTCATTTTTAGTAGAGGGATATACCGTCTTTCTGGAAAAGAGATGAAAAAATTCATCCTAATCCAGAAAAACGAGTCAGATCTTACAAGGTTAAAGGATATTCTTATAGACAATTCAGAACAATCAAGTTCCCAATTAGTGAATGGATTTCTTGATTTATTAGCAGGGAAACCTCTAGAGAATATTACTATCGGTACACTCTCTGTTGATAATCTGAGAGAATTGAAATCCTTCCTCCAAGCAACCGAATATGGAATAATTCTGTGTAGTACACCGATCAAAGACCAAATACAATTGGATGATTTATCTCAACTTATCCAAAAATTGAATGAAAATGTTAAAGGAAGATTTGCATTTTTACCTGTAACTCCAAAATCTAACGATTGTGGATTATTTAACGCCTTAACCAAAATTATCGGAACTCAATTCGACTCATTAATGCCAAATAATAATCCTTCTAACCTAGCTATTGTATTTGGAGGAGAATATCTGAGGGATGAATTCAATCCCCATAATTTTGAATATCCAGAAAAGAGAATGATCCTTTTTGATAATTTTAAATCACCTATAAGCAATAAAGCAGTGATTACAGTCCCATTTGCGATACCTGGAATCGAATGTAATGACACAGCTGTACGTATGGATGGAATTAACGTAAATTTAATCAAATGGAATTCTCCGTCAGAGGAAATTAAAACAATAAGACATATTTTCAAAAATCTATAAATCCACCTTGATGTGATTTCCTAAAAGGTCGATAATTTTCCATTCCAATAATTCAGCATAAATTTTATGTCCGATATCATTTGGATGAACTCCATCTACTGTTAAATCAAGATGCATAGTATCAATGATTGTAGTTCCATCTATATAATCAAAGAGTTTCCGTTTTCCATCTTGGTTAATCTCTTCACACGCCTTCATAGCCGAAGTTTGTATGAAATCACGTTTTTGTTGGATTCGTGCTCTGATTACTGGTGGGGAACTAACATCATAAGAATAATTTTGAAGACCTACAAACAAAATTGGGGTAGATGGATTGGCTTTATGAATACTTCTCCAGAACGGTTCATATCTTTGCTCCAGTAAATCTTCCCATTGAGGATCTATCAGGTTTGCACCCCAATCCAATATAAACATAGCTGCATGTGATAAATTATTACTGATATAGTGTGCAATTTCCGGTTCACCGAGTGCATTCCCCGAGATCCCTAAATTTACATAATTAATGCAAAATATTTCAGATAGCTGATGAGGATATGAGAGTGCCGGTCTACTACAGCACCCTCCTTGGG
>JAEOSP010000108.1 GCA_016840305.1 Candidatus Hodarchaeota archaeon | reverse complement strand
AGTGATGGAGAATAACATTTATAAATACTTGAATCCTCTAAACATTTAGTGAACCAGTTAAATGGTTCACGAAATTTTAAAATCGAGAAAAGGTGAAAATTATGTCTGGTTTTGCTAGAGCCCGTGTTGAAAAACTCATTCGAACCGCTGGTGCCTTCCGTGTATCTGCAGGAGCAATTGATCGTTTGAATGAAATTTTAACTGACTATGGAATGAATTTAGCTAAATATTCAGTTGAAATCTCACGACACAACGGACGAAAAACAGTTAAAGAGTCAGATGTTAAATTAGCAGCAGAAAGATAAGCTTTCTAAGCTAGTAAAAATCTCACTCCCCCTTCTTTTTTTTATACTTCAGTTATTATGAGTGCAGATTCAAAAAGCTCAATGGAATTCCTTTCCCCTATACCTCTATATTATGAAGATAAATAAGTAATTTGCTACTTTCATCGAGAAAATCTTTTATTCAATAACACGCTGCACTACTTAGTGAACTAAGTGGTTACTGTGGACTTATTCAAATGAAAAACTCACTAGAAAGCGAAATTGACGATGTAGAACTCGAATCGGAAATCGATCGCCTTTTTAATAAACTTAAATCACTTAATTGGAGTCGTGAACAGTGTTCTCTCATTGCTCCATTAACTTTAAGGATAAATCTCCTGAAAAAACAAAAAAACGCAATAATTTTAGCCCATTCTTATCAAATGCCCCAGATAATTTTTGGAGTGGCAGATTTCGTAGGAGATAGTCTTGGATTGAGCAAAGAAGCGATGAATGTCACTGCTGATACCATTGTTTTCTGTGGGGTCAAGTTCATGGCGGAAACAGCAAAATTGCTCAATGATAAAAAAAAGGTATTGCTTCCTTCTCCTGATGCAGGATGCTCTCTTGCAAGTGGAATTACACCATCCGATGTACGAGAAATGCGAAAGAAATATCCAGGAGTTCCAGTTGTTTGTTATGTTAATACAACAGCAGAAGTTAAGGCTGTGTGCGATGTATGTGTAACTAGTGCCAATGTAGTCGATGTAATCAGTAAAATAGACAGTAATAAGATCATATATTTGCCAGATAAACATATGGCTAAAAATTTGAGTCCATTAACTGATAAGGAAATTATTGGGTGGAATGCTGAATGTATTGTTCATAACCAATTTACGGGGGAACAAATGAAGTCACTGAGGAAACAGTACCCTGGAATTCGTATTTTAGCACATACAGAATGTGATCCTTCTGTTGCTCTTGAAGCAGATATGGTTGGGAGCACAAGTGATATGATCAGGTACGTGGAATCATCACAGAATAATGACTTCGCCTTAATTACAGAATGCGGGCTATCAGAGAAGTTACGAGTGGACTTCCCAGACAAGAATTTCTATGGATCGTGTGTTGTGTGTCCATATATGAAAGAAATAAATCTAGACAATATCCTTCAGGTATTAGAATCACCCAAGTCAGAACAATTTATTGAAATTCCAGTGGAAATTCAAGAACGAGCAAGAAATAGCTTGGAACGTATGTTTTACCTTACAGATAAAGTAACAATTAATGGATTACGCTAAGCGATTTTGCCGTGAAGAAAAATTTTTAAAATCAAGTCTGGAGTAACAAGACCGAGAGAAATGCTACTCACCATCCTATCAATATGAGATGGTGCGAGGGAAACTCGCACTCCATTTGGTTAGAGCTGTATGCTAGGCTGTTATAATCTTCAGGATTATACCCTTTTTATCAGATCAGATGATCCTCGGCCTTTAAACCGATTTCACATATCGTATGCTTTATAGAATCATCTAAAATTGAGCTAATAAACCTGATATCTGATACAGAAAGCTACATCATATAACTAATAGAGTGGGTAGAAAAATATCAAGTTTTGGAATAATTTTTAGTAGCAGACTCGTAAGAACTACCTATTCTTCGATTGACTTAGCGATTCAATCTGATAAATATTTTCTCAAGGTTATAAGAGTTTTAATAAATTCTATCGGATATAGATAGAAAATAAAGAAAAAAAACTACATTATGAAAGAAGAAGTTGAGATAAATGAGCCATTATCGTAAAATAAGATGGTATCGGATTGATGTTGCAAAAAGAATTGGAATTCTAGAGGGTGAAGAACTAATCACTGAGATAGAGGATATAATTGAAGATATCCGCAAGAAGAAACTAGACAAGAATGGAATGTTCAAATTGCTGATTCGGCAATTAGAAGGTATAATCGCGGAGACAAGGTTTAAACCAAGACAAAAAGGTCGACATTTCGACCCTTTTCATATTCCTCGTTCAGGTGACGGAAGAGTTGTCCTTTTTGGGCTCTCAAATGTTGGTAAAAGCACGTTAATGAATGCGATTACAAATACAGATGTGAAAACAGGTAATTTTCTCCATACTACAAGAACTGCACTCGCAGGCACATGTATCTATAACAACGTGAAAATTCAAATTATTGATGTTCCAGGTTTCTTAGATTTTAAAGAAGATTGGAGTGTAAGTAAACAAATTGTTCGGGTTGCAAGAACCTGTGATTCCATTCTTTTGGTAATTGATCTATCCTTTGATGTAGAACGACAATATCATTTCCTTATGACTGAACTGGAAAACGCAAATCTTATCAATGGCACTGATTCTATTTGTAGCCTAGGAATTATTGCCACAAAGGGTGATTTACCAGGATCTAAGGAGAATTTCGAAAGATTAAAAGATTTTACAACTCTTTCAATTCACCCAATAACAATGCAAAATCAGGACTCTTTGGAAAAGCTCCAAAAGTACCTTTTCAACATTATGCAGGTTATGCGAATCTATACAAAACCTCCACGGGGAGAAATTGACCGAAAAAATCCATTTATTTGTCCCATGGGAACACTAGTAAGTGATTTAGCAAATAAAATACACAAAGATTTCTTAAGAAACTTTCGTTACGCGAAAATTTGGGGATCATCAGCTGACTTCCCTGGTCAAAGAGTAGGTTTAGAGCATGAGCTGTTAGATGGCGATACCATTGAGATAACACTACATAGGTAATCAGAACCCTATGTTTTTCACCCGCCAAAATTGTTAAAGAGTCGCGATTTTTCAAAACATATTACCCAATATTCTCCTGAAATACTGGTGATCTTATTTGGAAGAAACAACGATATCAGCACTTTATGAATTGATGCAACGTAGTCGTTACTTTGAAGAATTAATAATGAAAATCTGGAGAGAAGGAAAAATCTCTGGGGAAATGCATATGGGGATTGGAGAAGAAGCGATAAATGCAGGCATCATATCTCAACTTATACCAGGGGATGCAATAGCTTCTGACCATAGAAGCTCTGCACCTTTTTTCATGAGAGGTGTGGATCCTGCAAAGATATTACTAGAATTAATGGGACATCCAGATGGATTATGTGCTGGAATGGGTGGCCATATGCATTTATTTGCCAAAGAACTTCTTGTTACTACTTCAGGTATAGTCGGAGCTGCTGGGCCCGCTGCTTTGGGTTTTGCTTTAGCTGCCAAGTATAAAAAACAGAATAATATTGCTGTAGCATTTTTCGGTGAAGGGGCAATTAACCAAGGAATGCTTTTGGAATCCTTCAACATGGCTTCCGCTCTAAAATTACCCGTTCTTTTCGTCTGTAAAGATAATGACTGGGCTATTACAACTCGATCCCATGAAGTAACAGGCGGGAATTTATGTGATAGATTGAAAGGGTTTGGAATAGAAGGGGTAGAAATTGATGGCACTAATGTACAAGATGTACATAATACAGCAAAAAAAATGCTATCCAATATGAGAGGAAGGAAGAGCAAACCCTATTTTATCCATGCTCATTGCAATCATCGTGAGGGTCATTTTTTAGGTGATCCATTGATTCGTTTTCATCAATCTCCTGCTAAAGAATTCGGTGATGTGACAGGCCCTTTAACAAAAGCTACTCTCAGTTTAAAAGGAGCTAGATTGGATAAAAGAGTGGGAGGGGTTTCTAAAATTCTCTCCTTGGTTGTAAGGTCTACCTGGCAGCGTAGAGATAAGCAGGATCCTCTAAAGAAACAGGCCAGCATTCTAGCTAGTCGAGAAGAACAAATTTCAAGTATTAAAACGAAAGCACAAATCGAAATGGATGATATATTTGAAACTGTGACTAATACATTTCAGGAGGAGGTTGTTCAATGAGAAAAATATCTTTTGAACAGGCAATAGAAAACGCATTGAAACAAGCGATGGAAAAAAATCAATCAATTTTCATAATAGGAGAAGATGTGCATACTTTTCGCCTCAATCTCTTTATTCAGTTCGGAAAGGAACGAGTAATTAGAACACCTATAAGCGAAGCTGCATTTGTAGGAGCTGGTGTAACTGCTGCTATGGCTGGACTTCGACCAATTGTGGAAGTGATGCTGGTTGACTTTATTGCAGTAGCCATGGATTCATTAATCAACCACGCTGCAAAAATATACGAATTTTCAGGTAAAAAATGGAATGTCCCCATGGTCATACGAACTACTTGTGGAGGTGGTTATGGGGATGCAGGCCAACATGAACAAAGTTTATGGGGTTGGTTAGCCCACATTCCAGGGATTTCAGTTGTTGTACCTTCTAATCCTACCGATGCGGGTAGATTAATGCTTTCTGCTCTTGAATCTGATCATCCAGTTGTATTTCTTGAACATAAACTACTCACTGACAACATGTTGGAATATATGGGCAGAGGTGGTAGACCTAATTTATCCTTTGATGTACCTGAGGGTGGAAGAGAAGGTGAAGTCCCGAAAAAATGGGAAGCATTACCGATTGGAAAGGCCAAAATTCTAAGAGAAGGCACTGATATTACTTTAATCAGCCTAGGGGTTTCAGTTCATCGATGTTTGGAAGCAGCGGAATTGCTAGAAAAAAATAATATTTCAGTGGAAGTTATAGATTTACGATGGGTTTCACCTTTAGATATGGATATGATAATTGAATCTACCACAAAAACACGAAGAATAATTGTTGTAGATGAGGATTATACTCAATTTGGTCTATCAGGAGAAATATGTGCAGTGTTAGCAGAAAGGAATATCGGCTTCAAATTTGGACGAGTATGTACAGATACAACGATTCCATTTAACAGAAAGAAGGAGGATGAAACGCTTCCCAATGTCAAAAGAATCTTAAAAATGGCAAATGAACTAATGTAATAACTGATAACCAGAAGGGATATAGTGATTCCTTATTGAATCACCTTAATCATAATTTTTCCTTCAGCTTTTCGAAGATGTTCTAAGACCGCTGATTTTGAGATTTTAAACTCGTTCGCAAGTTCCATTGAAGTAATCTTACGAGGGATTTCATAATATCCAAGTTGTTTTGCTTTAGTCAAAATCTCTTTTTGTCGGTCAGTTAAACCTGATAATAGGCTTTCATCTTTAAATGTGTGATCTTGAATTCTCAGGATGGTTGAATCTCCTAAAATGTTTTTCATTAATTTCAAAAAAGATGATAATGATTCTTTTTCACCTAAAATCGAAAAAACGAGTCGATTTTTATCTAGGTACGCTGGAGTTTCATAAAAAATCTGATCTAACCCAAAAGCAGAATATATCGATGCTAATGAAGGTTCATATTTTATTTGAATAATAGCAAGGAATTTATTCTCATTCTGGTCTATCACATTTAAGATTTTAGCAAATGTAGGAAAAGGAATATCTTCTAACACATGACCTGGTTTCATAGTAAATTCGGCAATAATAATTTTTTCCCCCTTTAGCATATCAATTTTTAAAAAAGATTTGGCCTCGATTCGATCAATTGAGGATAGCGTAGATGATAGAATATCTAGAGGAGGAACATCTCGAATAGTGGAAATATTTACTTCTAAAGTGATTTTACGCAATGCTTTAACCAAATTCTCGTAATGATTTTTTCCTTTAAATACTACTTGCTCAGGCAACCAATAGACTGATTCAGGTATTTGGAGATTTTCAAATAACTGATGAAATTATACAATTATGGTCAATGATGCTTTATTCAAATATTACTGATCATTATGAATTATATTATCACTTTCTAAACTGGTGAAAATAATGATTCAAGAAACTAAGATTAAGATAAAGGGTTTAACAAAATACTATGGTAAAACTCGCGGGATAGAGGGGTTGGATCTAGAGGTAAAAAGTGGGGAAATATTTGGCTTTCTTGGTCCAAATGGTGCTGGAAAAACTACTACAATCCGCTGCATGATGAACACACTACTACCAACTAAAGGAGAAATAAAAATATCAAGCGAATTGGTATCACGGGGAAATCCAAGTTTACGAGAGAAGATAGGCTATGTCCCAGGTGAACTAGCGTTACCTGAATATTACACAGTAAACGAATTCCTAAATTACATAGAAGCTATGAGAGGCAAACCAGCAACAAGACGCCAAGAAATTGTTGATCGATTCAATTTAAATTCCAATCTTAGCAAGAAAATAGGTGAATTGTCGAAAGGTAATAAACAAAAACTAGCTATTGTTTCAGCGTTTATGAATAACCCTGAGGTTCTTATAATGGACGAACCTACTGCAGGATTAGACCCATTACTTCAACAAGAGGTTTATAAGCTCTTACTTGAGTCTAAGAAAGAAGGAAAAACCCTTTTTATGAGTTCACACAACCTCGAAGAAGTTCAACGTGTTTGTGATAGGGTTGGGATAGTTAAGGACGGTTTTCTTATCAGTATTGAGGATATTGATAATCTTAACAAGGATATTCCTCGTATCTTGGAAGCGCGTCTCCGAAATCCAGATGAAACACAACTAAAAGGGTTCGGGAATCGTCTTTTGGAATATCGAGAACCGGACAGATATATCAGATTATTACTCCGAACGGAAGATTCTATAAAAGACAACATTGGAGTATTACTAGCAATGGATCCTGAAGAACTTGTATATCCACCAGCAAGTTTAGAAGAGTTTTTCTTACAGTTTTACGAAAGTAAAAAACAGGTGAGTATCTGAGATGTCTGGATATATCATTCAACGCTATTGGCTTAATTTTAAAAGGCATAGAATATTCTTTTTTCTTTCAGTAATGATTTTAGTCGCAATAGCAGCATTATTTTGTGCTATATACCCCGGCCCTGAGGCTGTTGAAGCCTTTGTATCAATTCCAGTTTTTCAAATTCTTACAGGAATAAGTGATATCCAAAATCCTGGAATGCTCATCTGGTTATTAATATTTTATGGTTCTTTTGCATTAACCATTTTTTTTCCTGTAGTCGGTATATTTTTCGGTGTTAATATTTTACCTTTCTCTGAAAAAGAAGGTAAAGAACTACTTTTTAGCACGGAGAAATCTCTCCTCCGATACTACCTCGAAAACCTGATCATTGTCCTTATCCTAATTCCCATTACTATGTTACCTTCGTATCTCATTGGAGTAGGATTTCTGCTATCAAGCGGAGGTAGTGGTGATTTATCTGCTTTTACGATAGCATCTGTTCTTCCTATCTTTTTTGTTTTTGTTGTAACAATGATAACAAGCTTGGGTTGTTCGATTAAATCTTCTCAAAAGACTGGTTATGCATTAGGAGGCATATTTTTCATTGTATCCTTTACTTTGAACCTCTTGCAATCAGAAATCGACTTTGCTAAAGATATTAACTTGATGTCAAATATTGGTTCTTTCGAGCATGCCATTGCAGGTACTTGGAATGAAGGATTCATTCTCACTTGTCTTTTTCTAATAGTCCTTCTCGCAATTTTAACTATATTTTTCTTGTATCGAACAGATTTCATACAATCAAGGTCATCCTACAAAGAAAATGTTGAAGTAAAAGATAAACGTGGAATCGTGGCTAAATTTTCTTTCATTCGCACTCCTGTAGAGTCCATTCTTTCACGAGTAGGATGGAAATTCCCCGCCTTTAGAGATCAACTACAGTCAACTGCTGGAATATTTCTGATATACATATGCGTAATAAGCATTTTACAAGCGTTGATCGCTCAAGCATATCCCGGAGATAAGTTAATGGCAACTATTTTCTCTGAAATGACTGCAATTCTAGATTCTCCTATCTTTGCAGCATTTACGTTTGGACATACAATGGTTCCAACTTTCGGTGGATATGTTATTCTAAAATTCTTTATTCTTCATTGGATTTTTTACGGGCCTTTTCTTCTCATTATGACTTACAATATAATTATGCGTGATAAGAATGCTGGATACGACGAAATTACTTGGTCGATGCCCCGTACTCGCTCACGAGTCATTCTGGAAAGAACAATTGCAGCAATCGTGTATCTTTGGATAATTATATTAGCAAATTTTGTTGCTCTCTATTTAAGTGAAATTCTCCTAACAACATATTCAGATATTGTGCTAACTGACTTTGGGTCAACAGCTTTAACCTTTATTTATCTAGGAATTGGTTACAGTATTTTTCTCGTTCTATTTGTAGCATTAGCCTCTATTCCACGTTCAAAATACCTTTTAATGACAGTTGTTGGGACTTTTCTTGTAGCACTCTTTGTACCAATAATTTGGTATATTAATCAGGATTTGTCTTTCTTAATTTATTTTTCACCTTTTTATTACTTCGATGTTGCAGGTGTTCTGTTGAATGACATTCTCCTTGAACAAGCAATTCCGGAAACTTTCATTTATGGAGTAGTGACTATAGTCTTTTTTGTTTCCATTCTCAAATTCTGGACTCCTAGGAAGGATATAACCTAAAGGGGTGGTCATATATCTCGATTTTGAATTATCTACTTGTATGGGGGGTCATTGGAAGTATTCTTTTTACTATTCTAGTAGGGGTATTTTTCCTAACTGGAATTATTTATGCTGCAGTAGAGAATCCTGACCCAAAAACCAAGAAAAAAGGAATGATTGGAAGTTTAATAATTCTCATAGGAATAATTTTTGTACAGAGTATATCTACTATTATCAGCCTTGATAGCAATCTCGATAATGCAGATTTCATAGGGATATTCGTATTAAATTACGCACTTTACCTCTTACTATTTCTTTATGACACTCTAATTATCGATATTGTGATATTAGTAAAATGGCATCCCGATTTTCTGCAATTACCTGACGAGGAAGTCTTTAACTCCGCAACTTATCATCTTAAAACATTAATCCCTGGATCAATCATTGGATTAGCCGTAACAGCAATAAGTGTCTTTCTAACAGTTAATTTCTTATAATAAAGCAAGAGACAATAAAATTTCTATGCAAGAGGTGTCTACATTCGGATCCAAATTCTCCAATATATCGTAAATATGTCCACATAGGTTACAATAATCTCCTGTCGGCCGTTTGCCGATTCTTAATAATTTATCAAATAAATGATAATCATTTCCACTTTCTTGTGTGTAAGACCTTCGATGTTCTTGGATTTTCATCAGGAGATTTCGACGTTCTGTTTCCTTCCAATTTCCCTGAGGGATAATTCTTAAACAAAAATGTGTGTAGTAACCTTTCTTTGATCCTTTTCTCTTAGTCAAGAGCTGTGCCTTCCTACTCATCCAAGATTATTAATTTTGATACAGCTACAAAATTTAATGATATGATATACTGGAGGAAAAATGAACTGTATTTAAATGATTATAAATTTCTTATGAGTTACGTAGAGCATTAACCAGATCCATTTTTCCTAGAATCCATCTATCAACGAATATATATATTTAGGAAAAATTAATTGTATCTCGTCAATATTTACAACGGATAGCTCGATTAATAAGGAAGAATTCGTGATATTAGTTAGAAATT
>JAEOSP010000107.1 GCA_016840305.1 Candidatus Hodarchaeota archaeon | reverse complement strand
CAATAAAGACATATTTACAAAGGAAATTTAATCTTTTCATGGAATATTGGAACAAACGATTTTCAGATGGAGGTAAAATTTGGGGAGTAAATCCTAGTAAGACAGCAAATCATGCTCTTAAGCTTTTTCAAGAATATCTTCTCTGCAAGATTTTGGTTCCAGGTTCAGGTTATGGCAGAAATACAAAATTATTCACTGATGCTAACCTTGAGGTTGTTGGAATAGAAATTTCTAAATCTGCAATAGGTATCGCTAAAAAATTCAATCCGAAAACTCCAATTTTTCAAGGATCAGTTTTAGACATGCCTTTTGATGAAGAAAAATATGATGGAATCTATTGTCATAATTTATTACATCTTTTTCTAAAAAAAGATCGTATTTCATTCTTGAAGAAATGTTATGAACAACTTAAAAATGGAGGTTTTGCCTTTTTTTCAGTATTTTCTGATAATGAGGGGAGTTTTGGGAAGGGGAAAAAGATAGAAGAGAATACTTATGAGAGTAAACCATGGAGGCCAACTCATTATTTTACTGAAAGTGATTTAAGAGATCATTTTAAGGAATATTCAGTAATAGAAACAGGGGAAATCGAAGAGAAAGAAAACCATGGAGAATTAGGTCCACATACACATATTCTAAGATATATCTTTGTAAAAAAATAATATGAAAAAAATAAAAAATTTAGGATACTTTGGTTTGGCTTAAATCGAGATGGATGTCTGAGATTGGATAAGAAATACATGGATGGATAAAACCGTAAATGTGATCCATTTCTCTCATATGTACTTCTGGAGCCATGAAAACATCACCAGAAATTAATTTAGTTCGACAAAGACCACATGTACCTGAACGACATCCACTATCAATAAGAATATTTAAATTTTTGGCTCTTTCCAAACTAACCAAAATTGGTTCACTACATAAACCTTCTATTTCTTCAGTTTGTTTAAGACCTTCTTTAAAGAAATCAATTTTTATCTTAACTTTTTTGGATTTATCAATCTCGTTTGACCAACCTTCAATAGTTGTAATATCATCAGGTATTCCATAGACTTCATAAATCATTCTATGTTGTTTAACACCAAGAGTATCCAATTCACCTTTAATATAATGATACATATCTCTATTTCCTACAATATAGAAAAATTTCTTATCAATGGGACCAATAGAATTTGAGATCACTTCATTAGAGATGAATCCACATTCTCCTTTCCAACTATCGTTTGGTTCAGATAAAATGCAAGTAAAATTAAAATTAGGGCGTCTCTTTTGTAGGTCTTCTAATTCTTCCCTGAATAATATATCATCCTCAGTTAAACAGCCATAAATTAAAGTCACATTGATTGGTAACATTCTCTCGGAAATATCTCTCAACATTGAAATGAATGGAGTTATACCACAGCCTCCAGCTATGAATACCAAATCCTCGCCATGAAATGCATTATTATGATAAAAATTTCCAGATGGTTCTGTAGCTTCCATTATATCTCCTACTTTTAATTGATCAAGGAAATAGGGGCTGACAAAGCCATCATCTTTCCTTCTAATGCCTATTTCATAATATGCATGTTGATTTGGAGAGGATACAAGAGAATATGGCCTAACAGTATGTACACTATCTATGTCTACTGCGATACCAATATATTGACCGGCTCGAAAAGGTGGTAATGCCTCTGTAGTTCTAGCGGGAATAAGTCTAAACAACTTTGTATCATGTGATAATTCGATTATATCCGATACTTCAACCCAAATTTTACCGGGGTGAAGATTATTATGTAAATTTTCAAGCATGTCATAGTATTCAGGAATTTGCTGCACTTGTTCACGTAAACCTTTTAATTTCCTTACGGCACTAAATTTCTTTATATCTTTAAACATCTTAAGTCCCCCCCTTATTTTTATCTGATAAATACAAACCCCCAGCCATAATACCGCTTGTAAAACTAGTTGAAAATCCCCCTCCCAGATTAACCCAGGCACCAGCAAGATAGAGTCCAGGTACTGCGCCTCTACTATTCATTTTTACCATAGGACTATTATATACATCGTTGACATAGCCATAAATCGCGCCTTCCATTGTTTTGGCATAATGGTAGTAAGTTAAAGGAGTTGCAGATTCAACAACCTCTAGATGATCACGTAAATCGGGTACAATCGTATCTTCTATCATATCAAGCATATCATTTGTCATTTTATCTTTTACTTTATGATATTGATAGGGAGACAACGTAGCCCAATTTCTACCGAATTGAAGTGTTGTTATACCAAAAATAGAGGTTCCAGGAGGAGATATCTTATTGTAAATATTATTATAACAACCAAATACAGCATGTAATGGTTTTTGTATTTGATTCATACTTTGGAATTGTTCTTCAAAGTTATCTGTCGCATTAATGAAAATT